>CAIVTL010000590.1 GCA_903908785.1 Caldifarciminota bacterium
AGGGCATGTCGGCCGTGCCCGGTCCGCGATATTCCCCTTCGAGCTCGACTACTCGCAGTTCGTGCCGCGTGGCCACTACACGCGGAGCGACCGGCTGCAGCGGTATTTTAAGGCGATGATGTGGTACGGCCAGGTTCCCTTCCCCCTCGACGACCCCGACGTTCCTTTCGAGACCCGGGCGAAAACGACATACTACGCGCTCTCGATCGCCACGGCCATGCACGAGAGCGACAGCCTCGTCACCCTGTGGCGCGAGATAACGGACATTACGAGCTACTTCAGCGGTACGAGCGAAGCGTACACACCGGCCGAGTACATGACGGCTTTCACCCGGTTCTACTCGGATGGCGGCCACCGCCGAATGCGTTGGACGGAGCCGGGCCAGGATTTCATGGATAGCTTCGCCGCGGAAGTGAAGCGCATCAGGGAGCCGAAGATTCACGCCACGTTCGTCGGGGTGCCGACCGGCACCCAGTTCCGCGTGTTCGGCCGGCGGTACGTACCGGACACCGACATCATGCAGCGGCTGGTGGAGTGGCCGGACAGACCTTTCCCGAAGGGGCTGGATGTATTCGCGGCGCTCGGCTCCGAGCGGGCCGAGCACATCCTGACTGACGTGTATCGAGAGCAGGACGGCTGGCCGCCCTACCCCGAGAGCCTGGCGCGGGTGAAGGCAGAGTTCGCCGGGAAGGACACCGCGTTCTGGTATCAGAATGTCTACTACGCATGGCTCTACGCGTTACAGGCATTGAACGATCCGGTGCCGAAGCGCGCTCCGCTATTCACGCAGAATCAGGCGTGGCAGGACAAGAGCCTGAGCACCTCGGCGGGAAGCTGGTCCGAACTCAGGCACGACGCTATCCTGTATGCGGAGGGTACGCTGGCCGAGGCAGACGTGCCCGACATGACCAATGGCTTTGTTGAGCCGAATCCGGAATTCTACGCCCGGCTGCTGCGTGCGGTCGAAACCATGGAGCGGCTGCTCGCCGGACGGAACCTGGAAACCGGGCGTATGCAGCAGGACTTCCTCTGGTTCAGGCAGACCCTCGGGTCGCTGCAGACAATCTCACAGAAGGAACTTGACGGGACGCCGCTATCGGACGATGAGCTGAGCCTCATCTGGGACATCGGCAACGACATCGAGGGCATCTCCTGCCGGCTTGTCGACGAGAGCATTGAGCGTTGGTATCAGGCCCGAGGCACGGACCGGTTCATGGCCGGCATCGCGGACGTGGCGACGGCGCAGGCGCAGTGCCTTGAAGTCGGTGTGGCCGCGGGCAACACCATCTACGCGCTTGTACCGATTGAGGGCAAGTGGACCCTGACGCGGGGTGCGGTTTTCTCGTACCGGGAGTTCGAGTGGCCGGTGAGCGACCGTCTGACCGACGAGAAGTGGCAGCAAATGGTGCGGGACGGCAAGGCCCCGCCCGCGCCGGTCTGGACCAAGAGCTTCACCGCCGGCGAGTAGCCCTCGGCCATCGACTCTACTAAACTGACAGAGTTCCCAAAACGGTTACCGTCCCCGATAGTCCCACGGCCAACGGCTCCGACGTGTTTCCGGCGCTGCCTCCGTCAGAAGCAGCGGGCCAGCGGTATACGTCCTTCCGATGACCAACCTTCACCACAACCACTAGCCGACGTTCATCCTCAATCGAGTAGACGACACGGTACGCTCCGCGTCGGCTTCGATACTGGTCGGCTCCGGTCAGTTTCTTGCACCCCGGAGGTCTGGGGTTGTCTGCCAGAGACTGAATGTGTTCAGCCAATTTCCGCCGAAGCTTCCGACTGCCGATCGACTCCAGTTCCTTCAGCGCCGAAGGCTTGATGAAGACATCATAGCTTGCCACGTCGCCTTAAGTCCTTGACGGCGTCTACGAATCGGATGTTCGGCTCGTGGGCACGCTTCTCGAACGCGGTGATGTCCTCGGCGTCCTCCTGGAGACTGAAGCCGACGGCCTCATTGATGAGTTCAGAGACGGACTGGTCTGTCTCGGCGGCCTTCAGGCGCAGTGCACGGTGCACGGCTGGGTTGAAGTAGACCGTGGCCCTTCGCAAAGCAATTCTCATAACTTCAGTGTAGCGTCATAACGCCATAGTGTCAAAACAGCCGTCGGCGGGCCAGAGAGCCGTAGGCCGTAGGCTGTCATCAGGACCAGTTTGCCATCTTGTCGTGCTACGCACCTGACGCCGCCGGATGCTCAAGTCGGTTGTTCCGGCTTCAACCTCCGGCCCATGATGATTACGTTCCCCGGCTGGTTGGGCACTTGCAGACGCATTCCGGTATCCTCGTATCCCAGGTGCCCGTAGAACTTCAACACGTCTGCATTTGTCTCTTTCACGCCCAGCGCGACCTGTTCGGCGCCCCACGAGGCGGCCCATTCGGTCACGGCATCCATCAACCTTCGACCCAGCCCGGTCCCGCGTTGTCGTGGGGCCACCCATAGGCGGAACACTGCGACCGCGCGCGGCGGCAATAGCGGGTACTCGGCGTCACCGGCGACAAACCCGCAGGCGCCTTGGGCATCTTCCGCCAGGCATCCGCAGCCGCGCGTGGTGTCGGCCAGCTTTCCTGCATACTGTCGCCATTCCTGTTCCGTAAGAGCCTCCTCTTCGGCCAGACTGCCACCGATGGCGTACGGCGCGTCGTTGTACATTTCCAGAACGACGTCACGGACAATGGGCCAGTCTTCCGGCTGGACAGAGCGGATGGAAACGCTATCTCCGGAATGGGATGCAGGCACAGTCACCTCCTTGTCATGCATTGCTCCGGCCTGGGGGTTGCGGCTCACGGCCCACAACCTCTCTCGCTTCTTTTTCGTTCTTTGGCCGTCGGTCGCAGGCTATCAGCCGTAAGCCGTGAGCTGTCCTTGTGCAGCTTTACCATCGTCTCGACCTGCCACGTTGGTTGGCCTCGGCGGTCCCTGTCTGACAGCGCGACAGGAATCGTACAATGTTCATCGTTGGCCGGAATTATTTCTCACGGTACGCGTTGGACGATGTCCGAGTCCGCCGAAGTAACGATGTACGAAACCCGTCCATCCTGTGATGCCGCGCCTATTCAATCCACTCGACGTCGCTCAGTCCAAGGTCCTCTTTCTTCACGTTGCCCATGACGACCATGACGTACTGCCCGGGATGCAGGCGCTCGCGCGCGGCACGGTTGACCTCATCGAGGGTCAGGGCGCGGATCTTGCCCGGGTACTTGTCAGCCCAGTCCAGACCGAGCTGGTAGATCTCGATATTGACCGCCTCGTACAGCTTGCCCTGGTTGGAGCTGAACCGGATCGGGTAGCTGCCGGCAAAGTAGTTCTGCGCGTCATCGAGTTCGTTCTTCTTCGCGCCGTCCTTCTGCATCTTTTCGATCTCCCGGAACATGATGGCGATTGCCTCTTTGGGCTTGGCGGTCTGCACCCAGGCCCAGAATGCCCCGCGCAGCCGGTCCTGGTCGAAGACGGTGCGGACCTCATACGCCAGGCCGGCCTCTTCGCGCACCGCATCCCCGATCCGGGAGGCGAGGGCGCCGCCGCCGAGGATGTAGGCGGCCAGGTTCGTCGCCAGCCGGTCCGAATCGGAGTACGCGATGCCGGGATGACCGAACATGACGTAGGTCTGGTTCATGTCCGGACGGTAGATGAGCTTCACCCGCAGCTTGCCCGGGAAAGGCATGTCCGGGGCCTTGACTTCCGGAACGTCACCCCGGGTCATGTCGCCGAACCGGGCCTGAATCATCTTCAGTAACTCGGGCCGGTCGAAGTCGCCCACCGCCACGATGAAGCAGTTGTTGGGCACGTAGTGGTCCTTGTGAAAGGCGACGAGGTCTTCCCGCGTAATCTTCATCAGCGATACCGTGTCGCCGATGGTCTGGTGAGCGTACGGGTGGCCGGGAAAGAGCGTCTGGTAGAAGTCCACCATTACCCGGGCCATCGGATCGTCGGACATCTCCCGAACCCCGGCCAGCCCTTGAGCCCGGGCGCGCTCGACCTCCTTCGCCTCGAAGCTCGGATTGCGCACAGCGTCGGTGAGCAGGTCAAGCCCGGTCACGAGGTCCTTGGCCAGGACGCGCAGGGAAATCATGCTGTTGTCGTTGCCCGCATAGCCGTTGAACTGAGCGCCGAGGAATTCGACGATGCTGGCGACCGAATCCGCGGTCATCGTCTTCGTGCCCCGTGTCATCAGGGTCACGGTACCGTTGGCAAGTCCCCACTTGCCTTCCGGGTCGCTCGCCGAACCGGACCGGCAGACAAACGCGATGTCGGTCATCGGCAGGCGATGGTCCACGTAGCTGACAATGGCCAGCCCGTTCGGCAGCGTATCGCGATACAGCGGCACGCCTGAAGCCAGGCCGCACATAATGCACGCCGCGATAATCACTCTTGTCATTCGGTTTCCGTAATTCCTCAATCTGCAATCTGAAATCTGAAATCTGAAATGGCCGCGTCTCATTTCTCCTCCTGCGCAATCGGGAGCAACGTCCCGACCGTTCGATTGTCGGCCGTCAGAAACCCCCGGCAGAAGCTCTGTACCTCGGCCGCGGTCACTCGGCCGATCTTCTCCGGATACAGCTTGAATTCACGCCACGAACCCTGGGTAAGTTGGTAGCTGCCCAGGATAATCGCCATCCACATGATGGCGTCGCGGCTATAGATGTAGTCGGCAATCACCTGGTTTTTTACCCGCTGCAACTCGCGGTCGGTAATCGGTTCCCGGCCCAATCGGCCAATCTCGGCATAGACGACCCGTTCGATGCGCGGTATCAGGCTCTCCGCCTTCGGGGTGACGCTTACCCAGAACAGGCCCGGGTCGCGCCCGGTCTCGGAGTAGGCCGATGCGCTGGTGGCCAGCCCGGAATCGACCACCAGCCTTTGGTACAGGCGGGAACCCCGGCCCTGGCCCAGCACCCCGCCGGCCACCACCGCGGCGCAAAACGCGGAGTCGAGGATACCCGGCGCGTGATAGGCGATGGCCAGAGACGGTTGCGTGACGACCCTGTGGACCACCAGGCGGCGCTCGCCGACTTGCTTCGGCTCAGCATTGTAGAAGTCCGGCAGACTGACCGGCTGGGCTTTGTACTTGCCGAAGTACTGTTCGGCCTTCGCTCGCACCTCATCGGGCCGGATATCGCCCGCCACGACCAATAGCGCATTGGACGGGCTGTAGTAATGCCGGTACCAGTCACGCACGGCATCGGTCGTGAAATGCGCCACGTCGTCGGCCCAGCCCACCGTTGGGTTGCGCGCCGGATGAGCAAGCAGTGCCGCGGCGTTGAGCTGGGTCCAGAAGACACTGGACGGGCTGTTCTCACTGAGCCGTTGTTCCTCGGCCACGACCTGGTGCTCGCTTGAGAAATCGGAGTCGAGAAAGACGCAGCGCCCCATGCGTGAGGCTTCGATTTTCATACCGAGTTCCCACTTCTCGCGCGAGAAGACCTCGAAATAGGCGGTATAGGGACCGGAGGTGAAGCCATTGTTCACGCCCCCGTTCGCATGGATAATCCGGAAGAACTCGCCCGGCTTGTAGATATCGCTGTGCTGAAAAGTCATGTGTTCGAGCATGTGCGACAGGCCGGTCTTGCCGGCCGGTTCGTAGTTTGAGCCGACCTTGTAGGCGACCGCGACGGTCACCACCGGCGCCGAGGAATCAGTGTAGACCAGCACCGGCAGGCCGTTCGCCAGCTTGAACTCGGTCACCCGGGACTCGAAATCATCGACCGGCTCGGCCATGACCAGCGACCACAGGGCCAGACCAAAGATCGAGGTTCTGAGCATGTATGCTCCTTTCATTGTTGATAGCGCGTTTCTCTTCCTACTCATCACTTCCGTTTCCTTCCACGATTGCGGTCTCCTTTGCCCCGGCGCGAGCGGCTTTGGCTTGTCGTTTATTCACCGCGAGACCGCTACCGTGGCGTCAGCGTTATCATGGCGCTGAAATTCGGTGTGAAGCTTGCGAGCCGCCAGCCCCTATAGGCAGACTCGTTGCCGCCGTAGCTCGCGACGTCCCGGAACCAGCCGATGACCGGCGTTTCCATCTCGGCCCCGGCAGAGGCGTGCCCCGATATCTCATACCTGAGCCCGACCGGGACGGTCACAGCCACCCGGTTCTCGGTCAACCGGCTGCCGGATGAGGAACGGTCGGTCCACTGATTGAACCAGGTGTAGCCGGCCCCCAGTCCCGCATAGCCAACCACCGCCTCGATGAGGACCGGCTTGACCGATAGTAGCACGACCCGCGTGTCGAGACCGAGCGCGTCCTCGCGCTGCTTGTCTTCATACTCCTCGGGCTCGCCGCGCGTGGCGCTGCCGAACACGCCCGCCCGGACTCCTGCCCGGAACGGGCCGCCAAGGCGAACCTCGGCCAAAAGGTCGAGCCCGCAGCATCGAGCGGGGTCGAAGTAGGTAAGACTCGGCCACAGGTCGGTATTGCGGGTCCCGACCCTGACCCCGAAATCGACCGCGCCCGCACTCGCCGCCATCGCCAGGACGACCAAGACGTATCTTTTCATCTTCTGTTACTCCTCTGCTCGGTCACGCGAATCCATTTTCCTGCGCCCTCGAGCTCAGTGGGGACAGTGGGGCTGTTGAAGAAGCCGCCGCTTGTCATTCTGAGCGCAGCGAAGAATCTTCGCGATGATGATACTACGAGAGTTAGAAGACCCTTCACTTCGTTCAGGGTGACATGACGGGGGTTTCTCAACAGCCCCACAGTTCCCGTATTCTCAGTCATCGTGTCTCCACTCCCTCGGCGATCCTGATTCCTCTACTGATGGTCTATCCTTCGCTTTGGCGCGGGCCAGCAGGAGAACGGCAACGGCACACTGTGTGATTTCACCGCCCAGGGAATCGACCAGTGTCCGGATCGCACCGTAGAGCCGTCGCTGGGTGCCCGGGCTGAGCAGGATATGACTGGACTGGGTCCTCAACTGGTCAATGTACTCTCCGGCCGTGCACTTCCGTTGCCAGGGATAGCGGCGGATGACCGCGGGCGCAAAGTGGCCCGAGCCGGTGATCTTCTCCGCCTGTTTGCGGATATGCTGTTCCGGTGTGAGCGGCTCCTCGACTATCCGCGGGGCATACTTACGGTAGATGCCGTTCAGCGCAGCGTGGAAGTTCTCCGGCCAGGGGTCGCCGAAGTTCCAGAGTTGTGCCAGGTGGCCGCCGGGCTTCAGCGCTCGGGCGGAGCGGGAGAAGCCGGTAATCGGTCGAACCCAATGGAATGCCTGTGCCGCCATTACGATATCGAAGCACCCGGGTGCGACCTTCCATTCCTCGAAGGCGACATTGCGAATCTCGACGTTCGGAAAGTCCTCCAGCTTCGCCGCCGCAAATGCCGCCATCTTCGAGCCCAGCTCCAATCCGAGGATTGAGAAACCGCGGCGGGCCATCGGCAGGGTCGCCTGGCCGGTGCCCGGGCCGACCTCGAGGACTCGGCCACCGGGGGAAACACCGGAGAGTTGCACGATGTCGTCGAACAACTGCTCAGGGTAGGTCGGCCGTGTCCGGTCGTACAACTCGACGACCGAATCGAAGCTGCGCCGTCGCAGTTCACGCCGGCCCGCTGACTTGAGCGGCAGGTGGTGGTAGATGTCGGGCTTACGGGGCTTCATCGTTGGCGGTCCGGGACGCTCCCCGCGTCTCTGCGGCCATCCGCCGGTTCTCCGTCCACAATCCTGATTTCGTCTTCCGTCCGCCCGTACAGATGTGCCGTCGGACGGCACTTTCCGCCCGCGCTCCAATCACACACCGGCGCGTCAGCGAGAGCCGCCGGCTTACGGCTCACGGCTGACCGCTCCGGAGTGTTGCTGCCGCTGCATCCGTCAGGGGCCGCAAGCCGCAGGCAGTCACGACCTGCACTCATCATTCTCCGCGTGAACTCGACCATCCGGTCATGCTCACTCTGTTCCAGTGTCTAGGGTTTAGAGCTTGGGGTTTCCCGCCAACCGCAGGACTTGGGGTTTGAGATTTGGGACTTGTGGTTTCCAGCATCCTGTGCCGGCGTCATGCCGCGCCTTGACCTATTACTTCCAAGTGTCCGGCCGGTGTATCTCGCCCAGCGCCGGGTCGTGTATCACGTCCGGCAACTGACTCCGAGCCAACTGGCGTTCCTTCATCTGGAAATGGAAGTCGCTTTCCTGTTTCAGGTCAACGGCGTACCGTCCGACCGGCACGACCACAGCCACCTGCTTCGTGGGAAACAACTCGTGTATCATCCGAACGGCCGGCACTATGTCCGTGTCGCCGGATATGAGAATCGCCCGGTCGTACTCGTCAAGATACGCACCACGGAACATGTGCATGGCGATATTCACGTCGGTCAGCTTCTCCTCGAAGGTGTGGAACTCGCGGTGACACAGCCGGCAGACCTTGTCCTTCCGCTTGAACTTGCCCAGCACGACCTTCACACCCCGCTGCCGAAGTACGCGCAGGTACAACTGATGTCGGTTCACCTTGTCTGGGTCCCACGACGCCAGCGCCGTGAATAGACAGACGCCGCCGAGCGTATCTCTGCTGCCGATGTAACATCGGGCCAGCGCTGCGTAGTCCAGCCACTTGTACTTGCGGTAGGCTGGGTTTGCCTCCAGCGCGTGATAGACGTTGAAACCGTCAACGAATGCGGTCACTCGCGGCATGTCTGCCTCCTAGGAAATAAATCCGCGTCCCGAAGGACGCGGGACCACCGGAACTGACGAGCAGCCCGATGGGATGAATACATCCTCAGTGTACGCCTCGCCGCCCTGGAAGTCAAGCACAACCGCGCGCCCGCGTCTTTGGCACTCATCGCTCCGCATTCATCGCTCATTACTCATCATTCTCCGCGTGAACTCGACCATCCGGTCATTCCCCGCGCTGCCCTGGTGTTCTGGGTTCGGAGTTTGGGGTTTGAGATTTGGGATTTGCAGTTTCCCGCACCTTGTGCGGGCGTCATGCCGCGCTGCACCTAGAGGAGTGTGGTGTCGCTGACGTCAGGCCGGCTGGCTGCGTTCGTACAGATACTCAGGGTCAAGGTCGAGTCCGTTCTCCCATTCTACCGTGTCGTACGCGATGCGGACCTTCCTGAATACTTCCGGGGCGGCCAGCTCGCGAAACCGTCCAAAGGGCAGCAGCGGCGTCACGTCAAAGACTCGCTGCTCCCCGTTGCCGAAGCTGAGAATCAGCCTGTGGCCATCGGTGGCCTTCACGCTGGTTACGCCGTGATACTTCGTGGCTGGTTCTGCTACTGGAGCGGCGGGATTCGGCATGGTTCCTCTCCACTTGTCACCATCTGCCAGTCGGCACGCAGTTCGTCCCGGTGAAGCTCGGCCCACGCCTGTACCAGACGCAGTTGCCGCTTGGGCAGTTCACCCTGCATCAACTCAAGCGTGTCAACGGAGAAGGTCGCCTTGAACTCGTTGTAGTAGGCATGGAAATGAGGAGGATTGTGCTCGCCGGGAGCGTAGTACATCCGAATGATCACGCCGTAGAACATCGAGATGGTCGGCATCGCCGCTATCCTCTCCTCAGAAGGATTTGCGGCGCTGCGCCTATTCTTGCGTCTGTCATATGCTAGTCCGAGTGTTCAGGTTCGCTTCTCTTTCAACCCAATCATACCGTCCACACCACCGCGCGTCAATCTGTCCGGGCCGTAGGCTGTTAGCCGTGAGCTGTTGGCTGTCATCCGCATCGTCTCGACCAGACCGACCATCTTGTCATGCCATGCCGTGCAGGCGATGATGCTCGGTCAAAATGCGCCCCTCGCACGATCGTTGTGAACGGCGGCTTCCCATATTCTCCAAGTCCTCACGCAGGCCGGACACGGCCGTCCGCAGCGGGGTTAGTCGCCGAGCAAGCCTGTGTCGCTCGTACCAGCGCAGCCACTCACGTACCAGCTTGTTCTCTTCCTCGGTCCACCGGCTTCCCGGGGTGTGCAGCTTGAGCCGGTGCACGGCCTCGACAATCTGATACTGAATGCTCCTTGGCGTGCGCCCCGCCAGCGTGGTGACCACCGGCGCATGGCTCTTGGCCGCCTCTTTGTAGAGCAGTCGCAGCTCGCCGACGCAGGCCTGGGACGCGGCGAAACAGCTACGGAACTTGCCCTCATAGACGCTGCGGGCGTACTTTTCAGACAAGTGCCGCTCGGCGCTGGTCGTGTCTCCCTGGTGTCGGGGCAGTCCGAGGCGCATCACCGCGTGGGTCATTGCCTGGTATACGGCGTCCGAGGAACGGTTGCCCGCCGGACCGAAGCCGGAACCGGCGCTGCCCGCCGAGCGCCCAAAACGCTCCTCTAGCTCGCGGGCACACGCATCGGCGGCCGGTCGGACGTGGCGGAAACGACCCGCGTACAGCGCTCTCACATAGCGGTTCATTACCTGGTGCTCCGCCTTGCTCCAGCGCCGCAGCCTCTGCAGCCCGTCGGCATTCATCAGTCCGCAGATGCGACCCTCCACGGCTTCCAGGGGCCGCCCTGCGGCTTTGGTGCCGCCGGCAGAGCCACCGCGTCTGGCCAGTTCGCTGTGGCACGCCAAGGCGGCAGCCCGCGCCGTCGCGTACTCGCCGCGGGCAAGCGCGCGAGCGTAGCGATTCGCAGTCGCGGCCTCCCGTGTGCTCCACCGCGTCCACGCCCAGGGCATTCCCAACTCGCGCCCGCGATAGTAGATGCGGTTTTGAACCGTGGCCAGGGAGAGTTGCCGCGCGCGGCCGACGATGCCGGCCAGGCGCGAGAGTTCGTCGAAGCAGGCCTCGGCCGCTTTCCGGGCATCGTGATAGCGGCCACCGACAAGGCCGCGCACGTGCCGGCTGACGACCCGTTCCTCCTGCGGAGTCAGGCGCGGACCGACCAAGTGGAGCCCAAGCGTGACCAGTCGTGTTCTCATCCGCTCCCGGATGGAGGCGAGCGGGCGCTCACGCGAGGCAACGTGATGGCGCGGGTCGGTCTTCCTTAGGGACGCGTACAGCCTTTTGATTTCCCGCGCGCAGGCTCGCGTTGCGTCCATGATGCCCCCGTAGCGATTCGCCGCCAGCGCGCGCGCATACCGGTCAATGACCCGGTCCTCCTCGGGCAGCCAGAGTCGGCGCGTGCTACCTGGCATTCGTTACTTCAGCTTCGTCCGCACGACGCTCCAAACGATGTACGGAGGCACGATGTACGATTCCCGCCGCACCTTGACATCGCTCAGAAATATGGGAAGTGTCCCTCGCGGCTCCCTGCACTCATCGTTCCGCGCTCACCGCTCATCACTCTCTGCGTGAACTCGACCATCCGGTCCCTCGCGGTTCTATCTCACCTTCACAATACGCACGGGTTCACCGTGTTCGCCACCGGGCTTGACGAAATACAGCGCCGGCGGAAGCCCTTCCGCGACCCGGTCTCCCCGGTACATTCCTACCATCTTCCCGGAGATGTCATAGAGAGAGAACCACTCGGCTTCGTGCCCGGGAATTCGCGCAAAAGAGGTGAAGGGATTTGGTACTGCTTTCATGCTGCCTGCTGCCGCCGGCCCGCTCCTTCCCGGCTCTTCCAGGCTCGCGCTGCCGTTCGCATCCGTCTTGATGAGGTAGACTTCCCCGTTACCTGCCGGCGCGGCCGTGTATCCGGCGACGATGTAACCGCCGTCTGAGGTCTGCTGAACGGAGTTGCCGAAATCGACGCCGACTCCTCCCCAAGTCCTTGTCCAGAGGGTATCCCCCGAGGAATCGGTCTTGATGAGGTAGACATTGCCTTGTCCGAAGGACGCGGTCTTCCCGGCGACGACATACCCCCCGTCCAGGGTCTGCTGGACGGAGTAGCCCATCTCTTCGCCGGTTCCTCCGTAGGTCCTGGTCCAGAGGGTATCACCGGAGGAATTCATTTTGATAAGGTAGACATCGCCGTTGGCCCCATAGGAGGCCGTGTATCCGGCGATGATGTAGCCGCCGTCTGAGGTCTGCTGGGCCGAGTAGCCCACGTCGTTCCCAATCCCTCCGTAGGTCCTAGTCCAGATGGTATCCCCGATGGTGTTCGTCTTGACGAGGTAAACATCCTGGTTGCCTGCCCCGAAGGAGGACGTGTACCCGACCATGACGTAGCCGCTGTCCAAGGTTAGCCGAACGGAGTAGCCCACATCTTCGTTGGTCCCTCCGTAGGTCCTGGTCCAGAGGGTATCACCGGAGGAA
>CAIVTL010000591.1 GCA_903908785.1 Caldifarciminota bacterium
CTCAATCTGCGTTCATCTGTGGTTCCATCAGGTTTGGCTGCGGCCTCCGAGGCCGCGCTATGTAATCTGCGAAACCTGTGGATAGTCCGGATTGCAGATTCCAGATTCGGGATTGGCGGCGGGCGGCCGGCCCGTCGGTTTGACAGCCTTGCCGGCAGCTAGGGAGTGCCGGTGAGGCCGGGGCCGCGTCATCCGGCGCGCGTCTGTTCCTCTCGTCCATTTGACAGTTGAGCGTGTTTGCCCATAATGAGCTGTGCCGATAATTGAGCTGAGTTTCCGTTTGCGCGGCACGCCGCTGCCCTATGACCACGGCTACCCGTTGTACCGGGCGGTGGCGGGCCTCGTGCCGTGGTTGGGCGAGCCGGCACAGATAGACCTGGCGATAGTCCCGATACATGGTAGTCCCCACGGCGGTTTTCTTCACCTGACAGCGGCTTCCCGTCTCGCTTTCCGGCTGAACGCCGATGACGTCGAGAAGTTGCGGCCGCTCTCTGACCAGAGCCTCATCGTCGACGCAGCGGTGCTCAGGCTGGGGCAGCCGACCGAGTACCAACTCAGGCCGGTTCCCGGCCTCGCGAGTCCGTTTGTCGCGGCCGAACACATCCGCCACAGCGACGAGGTTCTGGAGTGGCTGAAGGCGGAGTTCCGTGCCCTCGACATCAGGGCGGTCCCGACCCTCCGCCTGAGGCGCCGCCGCGAAGGCGCGAGCCCGGCCGATCCGGGCAGAAGGTCATTCGACTGCCCCTACGAGCGGCACAATCGGCAAGTCGGCGACAGCTCGGTCGTCGGCTGGGAGGTGCAGGTCTTTGGGCTTAAGCCGGAGGAGTCGCTCGGGCTCCAGGAACGCGGCGTCGGCCCCGGCCGTCGCTATGGCTGCGGCGTCTTCATGCCGGTGGTAGGAGAACGGCCCCGGCCGGCATCAAAGTTCGGCGCCACCGGAGTCTGGTTTCCGCCAGCCTGAGACGGCCTCCAAGGCAGCAGGTCAACCCCAGAGCTTGGATTTTGGATTGGCGGGCAGGGCGACAACCCACCCATTTTAGATTTTGGATTCTAGATTGGCGGGGCGGGCATACGCCCGCCCCGCCGCATCAGTCAGGCCTAGTCTATCTTGACGGCCTTACGCGTAAGCGTGGTGTTGTCGGTCTCCAGACGCCAGAAGTAGACGCCGCGCGCGACGCGCCGGCCCTGTTCGTCGCGGCCGTCCCACGAGAGGGAGTAGGTGTTGGGGGCCAGGGACTGGGGGCCGGAGAGGACCCGGACCAGTGCACCGGCCGCGGAGTGGATGCTGACGCTTGCCCGGGCCCGGCGCGGAACGTTGAACCGAATTGTGGCCGCGCCGCGCATCGGGTCAGGCACGGGCCGTTCGAGCGACGTGACCCCGGGCAGCCCGGTCTGCTCGGCGATGCCGCTGAAGAACCCGACTGTGACCGAGTCCTGCACGATGTTATTTGCCGGGTCCATGTCGGTTGCGAGCATGGTGGAGCAGCCCATGGGGAAGGTGCCGAGCGCGAGCGCGCTCCAACCGGCGAAGTCCACCGTGTCACTTCTTCCCGCCTTAACGGTGTCCAGTACCGTGTCCGCGTAGTCGGGGCCGATGGCGAGGCGGGTGCTGAAGATCTCTTTGTTCGTGCCGGCGTTGCGGACCACGGCTCGCGGCGTTATCGTCGCGCCGGAGTCAACCGAGTCCGGGGGCGCGAGGATTTGCATACAGGCGACGTCACACACCCGCACACTTACCGAGCCGGTCTTCTGGTCGTTGCCCGGGCACCAATCGCCGCCGAGGCTGGTGGAGCAGCGGGTGGCGTTCACGCCGCGCGCGAGCGCGGTCCAGGAGGCGAACGTTACCGTCGCCGAATCCCCGCCCGCCAGGCTGGTTACATTCTGGGTATCCGCGTACGTACCGATGTGGAAGATTACCGGGAACGAGGCGGCGGACGTGCCGTAGTTCTGCACCCGGGCCTGCGGCACAGCCGACGAACCCGAATCTACGGTGCCGGTGGGCGCGATGAGCAGGTAGGCGCCGACGTCATGCTGCTTGGGAATTTTACCCCGGGCATAGACCGCGACGTTGTAGTCCGGGATGCTGACCGGCGTGTCCGGGGAGACGCAGGTCGCGTTCCACGTCAGGTCCTGAACGGTGAAGTAGTTGATGGTGCCGGTCTTCCCGTCCGAGACGCCGTCAATCGCCCGCACGAAGACCGAATCGGTCAAGCCGGCGGTGAGGAGCGGCTCGCCCTCGGTCAGGTCGAAGACGAGGTTGTGGCTGGGAAAGGCGCGGTCGGTCTTCGACGAATGCCACGGACGAAAGTCCTTCATCCAGAGCTGGGCAGAGGAAGTGCCAACGCCGAGGCGGATACCGATCTTGTCCCGGGCCGCGTGCGTAATCTTCACGCGGCCGATCAAGGTCGGAGAGTAGCCGATGAGGTCGTCCAAGTAGTAGCCGACCTGGTCGGTGAGCTTCGCGTTTCTGGCCGCGACGTACGACATCCACCAGTATCCGGCCTGACCCCAGCCCGTGCCCCAGGAGTTGACCATCCGGAAGGCACCCGGACCGTCGTGCGTGGTGATGGTATCGTTGTAACCGACGATGGTTACGGCATGGCCGCCGCGGTCGCCGCCATACGTGTCGGCCACGCAATACTTGTAGCCGTAGGATGGGATGTTGTCGAAGTTGGAGTAGACCTGGATACCAAGGCACGTCGTGTAACCGGAGTCGATGCGCGCTTTGGCCAGGTTGATGCCGTTCGTGTCCTGCATCGGGAAAAAGTGGGCCGTGCCGCCGCGGTGCGGTATGGCGCGGGCATAGGCCGATTCGGACGGCCACGTCGCGCAGTCGCCCTGGTTGTAGGGGCAATCGGCCACAGTCGCGCAGCCCTGGTCGGAAATCAGGGAGAATGCGTCGGCGAAGCTCGAGCCCTGGTCCGCGCCGCCGTTAATCTGGTTGTAGACGAAAGCCGCACTAAACTGGTTGCTGGCCAAGGAGTCGTTCCAGTGGTGTTCAAGGTACTCGTAGTGGGTCTTCTGGTAGTACCCGACGGCCCACGCGGTGCAGGAGCCCTGCTGGCCCTGGTCGCCGACCGGCGGCATCTGGCGGGATATATCGCCCGAAGAAAGAACGGAGCCGGCGGGCCGATGGCCCGGGACGAGCTGGTCCTGGACCATCCATGGAATCGTGCGCGGGTCCTGGCGAATCAGGCCGCACGGGTGCAGCGGTGCAGCCTGAGCCACGGCCTGAACCAGCAACCCGGCGGCAACCAGGACAAGATAGCGACAACAGACGCGGAGTTTCATATACATACCTCCCGACATCGGAAGCGATAGCGGTCATTGTCGAAACGGGAAAACCCTGATCCAGGGATTGCGGACATCGCAAGAGGCTGATGGCGGTGCGCGCCCATGGGCCTCGTTGCCGTTTCATTTTACCCGACCCGGCGCCAACATCAAGGCCCGCGCGCGCCGCGCGAGTTTCCGGTGACCAGGCACCCGTGTCCGCTTGCGGGTTGCGAGTTACGCCCCCGCGGCGCGGGAAACACCAAACCCCAAGCAGGCCCCGGTGTTTCTACGACCCAAAACCCGAGACCCCGGACCCCCTTGTCCTCACGCCGGACCACGCACCAAACTCCGCCTCTGACAGGGCGGGATAACTGCAGTTGACAATCGGGGGAATATTAGTAGTCTTTAATTACTAATGGTTGTAGCAAACAACGAACTTGAGGACTAGAAGATGAAAGAAAGTGTAATTGACCATCTGAGCGAGCTGGGATTTTCGGGCGCCGAGGCGGCGGTATATGTGGCGCTGCTGCGGGAACCGAAAGCGACCGGGTACCGGATTGCGCGGCTCGCGGGCAAGCCGGTGCCGAATACCTATAAGGCGCTGGACGCCCTGCACAAGAAGGGCGCGATTATTGTGGACGAAACCGGCCGGGGCCGGACCTACACCGCCCTGCCGGTGGGCGAGTTCTTCGAGGGGATGAAGCGGCGGCTGGACACGATGCGCGGCCACCTGGAGGAGGAGTTGAAGGGGCTGACCGCGGGCGCGGTCGAGGGCGGGATATACCAGCTCACCACACAGGACCAGGTCTACGGCCGGGCCAAGACCATGCTGCGCGAGGCCAAGGGTGTTGCCCTGGTCGACATCTTCCCGGGGCCGCTTGCGCACCTGCGCGGCGACCTGGAGGCGGCGGCGAAGCGGGGACTGAGGATATGGATGCTGGTCTACGAACCGGTCGAGGTAAAAGGGTGTGAGGTGATTGCGCCGAAGAAGCCGGCGGCGCAACTGGGGATTTGGAAGGCAGACTGGATGAACGTCGTCGTGGATAGCCGTGAGGCGCTGTACTCGCTGCTGAAGAAGGACGGGGTCGGGGTGGAACGGGCGGTGTGGATCAAGGACCCGTACCTGGCGATGCAGGCGTTCAGCGGGGCATATCATGAGTTCGCCCTGGACCGGGCCGGGCAGCTAATCTGGTCCGGCAAGTCCAAGGACGAAATCGCCGCCGAAGCGCGGAGGTTCAGCCGCCGGTACATAACCGACGACAGTTTCTACGAAGTGATGCGGCCCTGGATAAACATGGAGAAGCTGCGCGAAATCCGGCGGCAGGCCGACCGCGAGGAAGCGGCCCGGCGGCGCGGCGAGAGCAAGGCGGAAGGGAAGAAGGAGGAGAAGTGAAGACGATTCTGACGGTAGCAGTTATCGCGGCGCTGGTTGGCGGGGCGGCCTGGGCCATAGCCTGGTCGAAGCCGTCTGTTCCTGCCTACCAGGTTGAGATCCGTGACGTGGCCGGTGCATCAGGGCTGGTGGTTGTGCCTGATGTCGTCGCGGCCGCGCCTGCGGAAAGCATGATGCCCGAGGTGGTCGTTACGCCGAACCTGATGCCTGAAGTCGTGGTGCATGGCCGGCACGCGCCGGAATTCGCGGCCACAACCCGGCCCGGCATCGAGTTGGTGAACTGAAGGGAGTATTGATGGACGCGCCAAGCAGTAGATATCCTGTCAGCCTTACGGTCGATTACCCGGACCGGCCGCTCGACCGGCTCTCGACATTCTTCCGCATCTTCGCCATTGTACCGATTGCGGTCATCCTCGCCTTGCTTATCGGCTCCGGCTGGCATTCCGAGGGTGTGCGGCGCGGCATCGAGTACGCCACCGCCGGGTTTGCGGTCGCGCCGACGCTGCTGCTGATTCTCTTCCGGCGCAAGTACCCGCGCTGGTGGTTTGACTGGAACCTGAACCTCAACCGGTTCCTGTTCCGGGTGAGCGCCTACGGCGCGCTGCTGCGCGACGAGTACCCGTCGACCGACGAGGAACAGGCGCTGCACCTGGAAGTGCCTTACCCGGACGCGAAGACCGAGCTCAACCGCTGGCTGCCGCTGGTCAAATGGTTCCTGGTCATACCGCACCTGTTTGTGCTGGTGTTCATCGACCTTGCCGCGTACGTCTGCGTCTTCATCGCCTGGTTCGCGATTCTCTTCACCGGGCGTTACCCGCGCGGCCTGTTCGACTTCGTGGTCGGCGTGATGCGCTGGCAGGCGCGGGTGGTCTGGTACGCGGTGCTGCTCTCGACCGACCGCTACCCGCCGTTCAGTCTGCAGGACTGACCGGCGCTGCCCGCTCTGGGTTAAAGAAGGGGTTCGGGGGTTCGGGTTGGACAGTCCTGGGTCGGAACCTGAACCCTCGAACCCGTTAACCCCTGAGCCCTGTCCTTAGAGTCGGTGGATGAACGCGAAGTAGCCGACGCCGATACCGGCGGCGTCAGCCGCCAGGTCCTTCCATGAAAAGTGTCTCGACGGCCCGGCCAGGTCGCACAGCTCCTTTGTAACACCCACGGCTAACGTGCCGCCCAGAGCAAGGCTGGTGGGCCATGGGGCCGGCAGCTTGATTCGGGCCGCGCCAAAATGGTACGCCGCGCCGATAGGAAATCAGTCACCCGTTAGAGCCTCCACTCCTTCCCCGCCGGCGAAAAGTTCCGGGCAGAAGTCGGTGCACCTATTTCAGGCGTATCAAGAGCAGCCCGCGCAAGGCGCGGGAAATCACCAGCACCAAACGTCGAACCCCAAACACCACGCGCTACGCGCGAGTGACGAACTACGGGTGCGGGCAGAGATTGAAGGACGCGCCGGCCGGCGTATAATTGCCTGAGCGTCTCCTTCGGAGGAGAGCAGACAAAAGGAGAATATCGATGACAGCCTTGACCTTGGAGATTGAGAAGAAGGCGCGACGGCTTCCGCCGGCCGAGCGGGAGAGACTGGCGGAGCGGCTGCTGGCACCGCTGGCAAAGACGCGGCTGACCGCGATTGAAGAAGCCTGGGTCGCGGAGGCCGAGTGTCGGTACGCGGCGTGGAAACGCGGTCAGCGTAAAGCCGTCCCGGCCGCGCGTGCGATTGCCGGCATCAGGAAAGAACTGAACCGTTGAGGGTTGTCCTCGACCCCACCGCTGCCGCGGAGTTGCGCGCGGCGGCCGTGTTCTATGAAGACTGCCGGGAAGGGCTGGGGCAGGAGTTCCTTGCAAGGGTCGAGGCGACCTTTGATGCGATTGCTCACCGGCCGATTCTCTGGCGGCGGCTGAAGGGCCGTTTTCGTCGCTGCCTGGTTCACTGTTTCCCGTACGGGGTCGTCTACGCAGTCGAGGACGATGTCGTGTTTGTTGCCGCGGTGATGCACCTCAAGCGCAAGCCGGGCTACTGGGAATCTCGAGACCTGTAGCGCCGCGGGGCCGGTCCACGCGGGAAACGGTGACGCAAGACAAAACCCTGCCTGCCCAGCCCAGCACTACGAGCGAGTTGCGAGTTGCGCCCGCGCAGGGCGCGGGAAATCACAGATCCCCGGTCCCAAATCCCAAGGCGCTTGCGCGCGAGTTAGTTAGTCAGCCGTGAGCAGTCAGCCCGCTCCGCGCGGGTTGAGCCTGGCGACCGGGCTTGGGTGGTCAAGCCGGGCCGGGCTGGACCTCAGAATCGGTGGATGAAAGCGAAGTAGCCGACGCCGATACCGGCGGCGTCAGCCGCCAGGTCCTTCCATGAAAAGTGTTTCGTCGGCCCGACCAGGTCGCACAACTCCTTTGTAACACCCACGGTTAACGTGCCGCCCAGAGCAAGGCTGGTGGGCCATGGGGCCGGCAGCTTGATTCGGTCCGCGCCAAAGTGGTACGCCGCGCCGACGGTGACGAAACTGGCGGAGAAATGCCAGAACTTGTCCATAGCAAACCAGCGGTCAGGCTCGGAAGGTGGTTGAGTGGTCAAGTGGACTAGTGGTCGAGTGGCAGACGAACCGGGAAGCGGCCGGCAAAGCGAGTCGGGCATAGCCGCCGGGGGCGGCTGGCCCAGGATGCTCAGCATCAGGAGCAGGGTCATCATCTGATTGTCTTCAGTCCAGCGGCCGAGTCAAGCTGAGGAGTCCCGTCCGAATCCCGAAATAGAGAGCCACGAAGCGGCCAGGAACGAGAACCGCCAACACCGGTCCGATACTGCTAGCTGCCACCGGACGAACTCGCGCGCAAGCGTGCCGGGCTTGGGTTCTGTGATTTCCCGCGCCCCGCGGGCTTTGGGATTTAGGATTTGGAGTTTGGGGTTTCCCGCTCCGAGCGGGCGTTGCGTTTCTCGAAGTATCTCTCGCTGTTTGTCCGAACGTATACTGACCCGTACCGCGACCGGCGTCGGCACGTGTGTCTTCGCCTGAATCTCAACCCGCATCTCAACCTCAACCTTAACCTCAACCTTGTCCTCTATCCGACGCCGAACCGCACGTTCTTCCTGAACTTGTTCCGCAGGTTGTTCCAGAGGTCGAATCCTGCGTTGCTCGATACGTTGCAGCCTTCGAAGTACCGGTCGATGTCTCCTCAGATTGAAATCGAGTCGCTTCCCAAGAAGCTACCCCCTAAGCGACCCCTACCCTTGGTTTTCCTGACTTGCGCCCGCTCCTAACCTGCGGATAATAGGGACGTTATGCTCTTTTCCCGGTCCGCTCTGACCCC
>CAIVTL010000592.1 GCA_903908785.1 Caldifarciminota bacterium
CGGACGGGCACGGACGGGCGGAGCGGCGATGCCGACGCCGGAGACTGTGGTGTATTTGATTGCGCGGCCTGCGGCAATCGGCGCAGCGCCGTGGGCCAGCGCGCCGTTGAAGAAGTCCTGAATCGCGATGGCCTGGGTCGGGTCCTGAATGCCGACCGTGGAGCTTGTGAACCCGGCCGCGGTTTTGTACTGGACCGTGATAGCGTTGTCGCCGGTCGGTGTCGCGACCGTGGTGTCACTGAAGATGACCTCGAACTTGTCGCGGTTCGAGCCGGAGTAGTACTGGACGCTGTCATATTCGACGATGAAGCGATGGTTGGCCGCGTCGTGATACCAGTAGACATAGCCGGCGCCGCCGCCGCCCGAGACGGGGTTCAAGTCGTCCCAGTTGGCGAAGACCGTGGCGCGCGGGGCCGAGGTGCTGGGCAGCGCGGTGTTGGAGTAGTTGGCGCTGGTGTAGCTACCGGCCGCAATCCGGCCGTCGGCCGATACCGAGACCTGGGTGTAGCGCTGGCCGTAGTACTTGAACGGGCCGAACGCGGTCGGAAGGTTGACCGGAATCACGGTGTCGTTGCTCGGCATGGGTATCCTCGTGCCCTGCGAGCGAATCTCAACCCAGTTGTAGGTGGGGTGTTCGGGATAGAGCGTATCGACGTTGTCGTAGGCCCAGTAGAGAGCCGGGGTGCGCGGGCCGTCCGGCACCGGGTCGGTGGTCAAGTATTCGCCAATCTGGAAGGAGAACGTCGTCTGCCAGGTCGATTCGGTCGCGGTGATGGTCAGGTCGAATTCCGCCATGTGTTCGCGGGGCGTATTCGCGGCCGCCTTCATGGTGAACGGTACGGAGTTGACCGCGGTGTCCTGTCCGGCGATATTGCCGTAGGCCGCGTTCGTGTTGTAGAGCGTGACGTACGGGTCGGAGGTGCTGACCGTGGCGCTGACGTTGGTCGCACCGACCATGCCGAAGTTCTTGAGTGTGAGGTAGACCGCGACCGACTCGGCCGGGTCCCATTTGCCGTTGTTGTTACCCGCTGCGTCGTCGAGCCGGGAGCGGAGCAGGCCGACCGAAGGCACGTTCAGGGGCACCGGCTCGCCCAGAGTAGCGAGGCCCGCGACCCCGGCCTTGATGACCTGGACGCAGAAGTCGTTGTTGTTGTACCCGGCGCCGATACTGTCGTGGGGCGTGTGATAGTGCGGGTTGGTGGGCCAGAAGTCCTCGATGCCGCAGAAGGCGAGGTAGCCGTTGTTCCAGAACGGGCCGTGGTCCGAGTTCTGGTTGTCACTGACCATCTGCGTGCTGCACGGGAGGGCCGCGTACGTGTCGCAGATGGCGGTGAACCAGGCGGCGAACGGGCCGCAGGGCGGGTTCGATATCTTCGCCAGCATGTCGAGGTTCTCGGGGCTGGCGTCGACATAGGCAATCATGTCGAAGTTCAGCACGCCGAGAATGGAGTCGCCCTGGCTGCGGGCCTGGGTGGCGTAGTAGTCGGACCCGTAGCAGCCGAACTCCTCGCCGGAGAAGCAGATGAAGCGCAGGTCGCGCTGGAACTGGAATCCCTGCATCACCCGGCAGGCTTCGAGCGCCGAGGTCGTGCCGGAGGCGTTGTCGTCCGCGCCGGGCGCGCTGGTCGCCGCATAGTCGTCGAAGTGGCCGTCGATGATGGCGTAGGGGTTACGCTGGCCCGCGGTGCCGTACCGGATGCCGACGACGTTGGGCGCGTGGCCGCTCGTGTGGTTCTGCAGAAAGACCGAGTCGCAACCATAGGCGCGGAGCCTTGCCGCAATCCATTGGGCCGCGGCTTTGCATGAGTCGCCGGTGGAGTAGCGGTTGCGGTAATTCTGCAGCCGGCGTACGGACGCGAGCACCGAGTCGGGGGAGACGAGCGCGACTATCTGCTCAATGGTCGGGTTGCTGAGCACCGGCGGCAGTTCGGGCGGGGTCTGGTTCATCACCCAGCCGTTCAGGCTGATGCGGCCGCACATCGCCGGCAGGGCGATGAGCTGCTCGACGGCGGCGGGTTCGACTTCGACCAAGTATTCTTCACCGTCGAAGTCGATGATGCGGCTCGCCGCGGCCAGCGCCGGGCGGGTGGCGTCGGTGAACAGGTGGACGCGGTAGTAGGTATGCGCCTTCGGGTTCTCGGCGAGGTAGCGCCCGCCCAGGGCAGCGAAGTCGGTCAGGCGCGAGTCATCCGCGACCACGAGCACGCCGTGACCGGTCACGCCGACCACTGCGTATCGGGTGGCTAGGTCTTCCGGGGTCGCGTTCGGCACGACGCCGAGGAATCCACCGGCCAGGGCTAATGAGAGCCCGGCCGCGACAATGAGCAAAAGAGATTTCCGCACTTCATCCTCCGATATGGTTAGCTAACGAAACGGCGGCAACGAGTCTCGTCCTGTGCCGCACCGGGATAATGCTACCTCAGGCCGTGCCCGGTCAAGCGGGCACAGTCCCGACCGGCCGGCTTGACAACCGGCGGGTATGGAATACACTCGGAGGTGATGGTTTTGGGCCGGGCCGCCCGAACAAAAGTAATCAGGCCGGCCCGGCGCCGATATTAATAAGGAGAAAACATGTTACGAAGATTGACCGTAGTGCTATGCTGTTGGGTTCTAGTCGGGGCCGCCAGCGCCCGGGCCGAACTGCACCGTCTCGGGTTCGTATCTGGAGACCTGAGCAAAGTCGCGCCGGGGCACGAGGTGAAGAGCGTGCCGGTTGCGCCCGGGGCGCTGTCGTTCCGGGATTTGCCGCGCGTGGACCTGACCAATGAGATGCCGCCGGCCGGTGACCAGGGCGCGCAGGGGTCATGTGCTTCATGGTCGATTACCTACTATCACCGGACCCAGCTTGAGTACCACGAGCGCCACTGGGACCTGACCGACCCGCACCACCAGTTCAGCCCGGCCTTCACCTACAACCAGGTCAACGGCGGCGGGGACAACGGCTCGGGCTTCGATAACAACATGGCGCTCATCTGCGACCAGGGGGTCGCGAGCCTGGCTGATTGCCCGTACAACGCCGGCGACTGCATAAGTTGGCCGTCGGAGTCGGCGTACTCTCGCGCCATCCCGTACCGCACCAAGGAATGGGCCTGGTTCCACACCACCGACACGACCGGGGTGAACCAGATAAAGCAGCTATTGGCCAACGGCAGCACTTCGTGCCTGTCGATATGGGTCTGGGGCAACTTCGACGCCATCGCCGCGCACGACTACATGTACTGCGTCGCCGACCAGGAGGGCTCGAACCGGGGCGGGCACCTCGTGACATTCGTCGGCTATGACGATACCCTGACCACGCACGACGGGAAAGGCGCGTTCCGGATGGTCAACTCGTGGGGACCGGGCTGGGGCCAGCAGGGCTACTTCTGGATGTCCTACGAAGCGGTGATGGACCACGAACTGAGCCAGCGGGCAACCGGGTTCATGACCGACACGGTCGGATACGTACCGAAGCTGCTCGCGCGGGTAAAAATGGACCATCCGACCCGGGACCGGGTCGCGATTGAGTTCAGCGTCGGCAAGCGCTGGAGTTCGTTTTGGATAAAGGACTTCCGTTCGTTTCGCGACGCGAGGACCGACCAGCCGTTCCCGAACCACAACATGGTGTTCGACCTGACCGACGCCGCGTCATACATCACCGGCGGCCAGGCCGATTCCATCTACTTCTGCACGTGGGATACCCGGGCGGACGGCCAGACCGGCACGGTGCTCAGTTCGTCGGTGCAGTACCTTGACTGGGGCACGATTATTGCCTCGAGTTCGACCCCGCTGCCGATTCCGGACGACGGGGACGCGGTTGCCGCCGGGCACTGGATCCGGCATTTTGACCGAGACGTCAGCACGACGTGGATTTACGGGCCGACCGGAATCGTCGAACCGGAGAGTTCATACGTGCCGATGGTAGAAGTGCGTAACTACGGCACGGACGCGGCGACGTTCCCGGTGCTCCTGACCATCGGCGCCGACTACGCGGACACGGTGCAGGCGACCGGGCTGGCGCCGGCCAGTGCGGAGACGCTGGCGTTCTCGGCCTGGGTGGTTCCCGCGCGCTGCACGGCCGCGGTGCGGTGCACGACGGCGCTTTCCAGCGACGAGTATACGGACAACGACACCAGCTCCACACGCACGTGGGCCCGGTATCGCGACATGGCCCTGACCGATATCGCCGTCCCCGGTGACACGGTGGACTCGGGCGTCTTTGTGCGTCCCCAGGTTCACGTGCGCAACAACGGCACCCAGTCGGATTTCGTCACCGCGACGTTCAGCATTCCCGACGAAGGGTATCTGCGGCTCTCGCGGGTGACCGTGCCCCCGCATGACGTGCAGTCGATTACCTTTGCCACCTGGACTCCCAAACTGGTGGGCGAACACGCGTTCAGATGCTCTTTGGACCTGACCGGAGACATGGACTTTTCCAACGATACCATGAGCGGCTACGTACTCGTGCAACCCGTGGGAGTGGCCGAAGGAAAGTCGGCCCCGCCGCAGTTCCGGCTCGACGTGCCGAAGCCCAGCGTCTTCAGCCGGAATGTGACCCTCAACTACGCGTTGCCGCGGGCGGCAGAGGTCACACTCTCTCTCTACGACGCGACCGGAGCGATGGTGCGCCGATTGGTGCAGGGTGTGAGTCCGGCCGGCGTCCACGCAGTGACGTGGAACGGAAGCGACGATGCGGGTCGCGAAGTCCCGGCCGGGGCCTACTTCTGCCGACTTGAAGCCGTCGGCCGGCGCACGACCGCAGTGCTGCTGAAGCTGTAGTTTCCCCGGCGCTACCGGAGCACGACCTTCTCTGTCTGCCCGGTGCCGGCCCGGATAGCGTAGACGCCGGGCGGAACGCGGCTGCCGGTCCGGTTCGTGCAGTTCCACTGCAACCGACCATCGTCCGCGGCGCGGAGCGCGGCCACCGCGCGTCCATCAGCGCTATAGATGGTCACCATCGCGCGACTGCGCGCCGCAATCGCGAACCCAGAACCGGAAATCGTCGGCAGCACCCGGAGCGACTGAGCCGGGATATGGGCGTGCTCGGCAATGCCCGGGTGGCCGTTGCGGCGGGAGAAGAAAACCCGGTCCCCGCCCGCGCCCGGTCCGGACCAGACGGCCCAGAGACCGCCCGAGTAGGTCGAGATAATTCCGGGGTCGGAAGTGTACGTACCAAGGCCCACGCTTTCGGGGGACGACCACACACCGCCGGCGTAGTACCGCGCGAAGAGACGCATCGGCGGTGAGTAGCCTTCAGAATAGACAATCCAGAACAGGCCTTCGGGGTCAATGCACAGGCGGTGGCGGGCGTTGGGCGTCTCGTCGCTAGACAGGGTTTCAGGGTCGGTCCAGAGCCCATCGCGGTAGAAGCGGGTGATGAGAAAGTGGTTTGAGCCGTCCAAGATGGTGTTGGCCGCGAGCAACGAGCCGTTCATGTCGTAGCCGATTGCCGGTGCCGACCCGGGGAAGACGCCGATGGTCGCCGTGTCGGGCAGGCGGATGATGTGGGTTTCGAAGCTCTGCTGGCTGTAGGCGATGCGTGACCAGGCGGCAAAGAAACGGTCGCCGGAGTCGCGGCAGAGCGCCGGTTCGGTGCAGTCGATGAGGATGGGCGTACCCATGCCGCGGGCGAGCGGTAGTCGGGCGGTCCAGGTGTCGGCTTCGAGCATGCTGAACCAGACCGACGAGTAGAAGTCCGGCGCGACGCCGGAGACGTCGGTCCAGGCCATGCCGATTCGACCGCTGTCGCCGGAACGGAGAAGCACGCTGCCGACGCCGGTGTCGGGCATCGCGAGCTTGGGCGTGTCGATGCCGGTGCTGTCGGCACGGACCGTGTAGATGCCCCAGGCGTCGTCATCCACCGGAAACGAACCCTGGTAGAACGCGACCCAGATGCCGTGGCTAATCGGGTCAGCGGTGAGGGTGGGTCCGGTCGAGGCAATCTCGGACGACCGGCCGGCAAACTCGGCCGGGCGATTCCACCGCCCGCTGTCGGCTTCGTACATGCTGCCGCGAATCTGGCGTTCGTTGGCGCCGGCAAAAGTCGAGACCCAGACCGCGTAGAGATTGCTGTCCCTGACCGCGAGCGCAGCCGGCGACGATTCGTCGGCCGAGTCGGACGGCAACTCGACGGGCGTGGACCATTGTGCCGCCGCGGGCGCGGCGAACAGGACGAACACGGCAACGGCCAGGACAATACGGCTCATGCGACCTCCCTTTGAGGAAATAGTGAATTGGGAATAGTGAAGAGTGAAAGAGGAGTTTGGTTTTGACCATTCTCGATTCTCCATTCGCTATTCTCCTAGTAACGAACGTCTGCCCTTGGTGCCTGAGCCATTATAGGCGCGAGACCGGGCAAGGCAAGAGGAGAAGAAAGAACGAAGAGTGAAGAGTGAATAGTGAAGAGTGGAAAGTGACATTCTCCCGGGAGTATCCGTCGCGGTGCTGCGCAAGTCGGCCTACGAATCGCGCCGCGAACCGCGTTCGGAACCGGCTTCGGAATCGCGGCGGAAGTCGCGCTGCGGGTCGCCGCGCACGTCGGCATCCAAATCACTTTCCGCACCGGTCTGGATGTGGGCACGGGATCCAGGCTGACAGCCGCCATTGCGGTCCCTCCGGCTTTCGAGCCGGCAGTCAGCCTTGAATTCGCAGTCGGACTCCCAGTCTATCTCGCAATCTAAATCGCCCCGCGAACCGTTCTGGGAACGGTTCGCCCTCCGGTTCGCAGGGCGTCGATTTCAGCCTGTTTCCTGCAGGCCGTTTCGCTAACGTGCGCCATTTCATGGAGATGCGGAAAGACACTGAAAGGGCATGAAGATTCTTGAGCAAAATCAGAAGTTCTGGTCCATGCAACCACACGAAGGCCGTTCTTGCGGCAATCCGCACCGACGTCTTTGACGTCGGCGAGCCGGCATGGAAGTGGTGGATGGAACGGCCGGCGATAGCAGCACCGCGTTCAGCCGTCTGTTCCCGCGAGGGCGTAGCGGAGACGGGGGACTCTAGTGGAGTTTGACCAACCGCACGCAGCCGGCGGCTGGTAGACCCGGCTGCGAGACGAAGTATACACCAGCCGGGAGCGCGTGCAGGTCGAGGCTCGCGTTTCTCTCGCCGGGCGGAACCTGAATCTGCCGTAAGACTCTGCCGGACACATCTAACAGACTCAGATGCAGATACGCAGATGCAGGTCCGGACAGCGCGAGGGCCGCGTAGTCACGGCAGGGATTCGGGTGAACCGTGAGGCGCGAACCGTACCCGATTGCAGGCGACGAGAACTCAGGTTCCTCGACATCGGTGGCCCAATCGCCGAAGCCGAGAACGAGACCGTTATTCCCGGTCGCCCACATGTGCTCGCTGTCGAGCACACACACGGAATGTAGGTCAGACGTGAACTCGCTCGAATCTCGCAGCCATGTTTGTCCGCCATCCGTCGTGCGGAGAATCAACCCGTTCGCACCAACCACCGCGCCGTGAAGGGAGTCGGCGAATTGGAATGAGTGGAGCCTTCCCCCGCCTACCAACACCTGGCACGTCTCCCAGCCGGTCGAGGTGCTATACAGACACGAGTCAGACAAGGCCCAGCCGTCGAGTATAGTTCTCATCTGCAGCTTCTTTGCGTTAAGACCGACGCGAAAGACGTCCCAGGTGTCGCCGGCGTCTGTAGTTTTCCGGATAGTGCCGTTGCCGTCAATCGCCCAACCGTTCGTGGTATCCAGGAAGCAGACATCTCTTGGCTCTGCTCGGCCGTCACCGCTCCAGAGTGAATCCATGTCAACCCACGTCGTACCGCCGTCGGTGCTGCGTATCGAGTTCCAGCCCGGAGTGCGATTACCGATGTGCCAGAAATGCCGCGGGGCAACAGCCGCAACCTGCGCAGCTCCTACGCCGGCTGGGTCAGAATAGGTCGAGCGGGCGTAGACCTGCGGCCATGTCAGGCCGCCGTCAGTCGTCCTCGCCAGCCAGAACGTACCGTCGCAGAGCCATTGTCCCTGGGCATAGTACCACCTTATACTATCGGCGGAAACCAGCGTCGTGGATGAATCAAGCGCCACCATGTCCCGAAACGCGCTGCCGGGCACGATGCTGCACCTCGCGTTCCAGGTCCGACCGCCGTCGTAGGTTCTGAGCACCGCATCTGAAGCCAGAGCCCAGCCGTTCAGGCTGTCGATGAACTGAACGTCCAACAGGGCGTCCGCGCTTGCTGCACGCGACTGGTTCCAGGTGAGCCCGGAGTCAGGCGAGAAGAAAAGGGCGCCACCCGAGCCACAGATCCACTCTGCATCTCCACCGGCCGCGTCAACATCCAGGCATATCGCGCCGTTCGGCAGGTGTGAATGCGTTACGCCCTGCCGGTTGATTACATAGCATGTCCCGCCCAGAACTCCGAGCACGCCGCCCCTGCCGTCCGCGTCCATGTCGAACTGACTGAACGGCGAGTCGCCTTGGGTCCACCACGACAGGCCCGCGTCAGGCGTGATCTGCCAGCCGTAGACGGTAACCGGCGTACGCCCGCTGTCAGTCCACCAGCAGTGGTTGACGCCGAAAAGGGTATCCACGAAGCAGAACCGGTCGAGCCAGTTTGTGGCGTAAGCTATGTGGTCCCACGTACTGCCGCCATTGCGGGACCGAAAGACGTTGCCTGCATATCCATCCCATGCATTCAGACTGTCGAGCAGGAATGTCTGGTTGCCGAATCCCCAAATGCGTCGCCATGAACCGGCTCTGCCCCCCAAATCGCTTCGGCGACACGTCAGGTGCCCATTCATGACGACAAGGTTGTCGTTGATGAACCGCACGCGGTCACACACAGTGTCCATCGGGATCGAATCCCAGGTTGAACCGCCGTCTGTCGTTCTGTATATGAATGGACCGTCCGTCGTAACAATCCCTAGATTGAGGTCCCAGAAGTCAACGTCAGTGAGATTGCGTGTGGTGAACCGGTGGGCACGACGCCAGTGCTGGCCATTGTCCCCGGATACGAGCATCAAGCCGTCCTGCCCGACTGCCCAAACTGAGCTGCCGACACTCGAGATGCCGGACGGCCTACCGCCCGAAAGATAGTGCCACTGCGCCGCGACCGATGCGGTCGCGAGACAGCAGAGAAACAGAGTCGCTAGTCTCTTCATGGTTTCCTCCGCTAGTACGACAACACTATATCCGGCCCGTCCCGCGCGTCAATAGCCGCGAGCCGTTGGCCGTCATTCCTCTGTCCGCGCGAGTTTGACGGTGGACCGCCAGCAGCCGACAGCCTGCGGCCGGGGCGTAGTGCGCGGGATTTGACAAGGCCGGGGCGGGCTTTGACATCAAGCCCCGACACAATACGGCGGTTGACTTTCGGATTCGGCTGCCCTAACATCACGCAATGGACTACCGGTTGCTGTCGGTGTTTGCGCTCGTGCTGTGGGGGACATGGGGCTTCTTTGCCAAGACCATCTCGAACAGCGTCTCTCCCCAGGGCCTGGTATTCTGGGGGGGTGCGGGACACTTCCCATATTTCTGAGCGATGTCAAGGCGCGGCATGACAAGATGGTCGGGTTTGTGGGGACGATGCTGAAGCTGCACAAGGACTTGCCCAAGGCCAAGACGCCGCGTGAGCTGGAGTCCCTCCAGACCCAAATCGTCGCCACCGACAAGCTGATTGACACGCCGGTGCATGAGTTGTACGGATTGACGGAAGAGGAAGTCCGAATCGCGGAAGACAGAGGACTATGAGTATCTCTAACCTGATTATCTACTTTGTCACCGGCGGATTGGTGACCACCATTATCGTGGTGCTTGAGCAGACCGGCCAAAGGACGCTTTCCGAGCTCGCCACGCTCATCCCGGTGTTCACCCTGGTGGCGTACTTCTTTATAGGTCAGACTAAAGGCGGTCAAGCGGTCGGCCAGCATGCCAAGTTCGTCCTGGTCGGTACACTCATATCGTGGGTACCATACATGCTTGTTGTCGCATATCTTGCTCCGAAGATTGGCCCCAACAGGGCGATTCTCGCCGGGCTCGCCGTGTTCTTTGTGCTTGCGTTGGTCTACATCGGGGTGGCAAACCGCTTCGGATTCTCCAAGTAGAAGTCAATGCGTGGCAAGGCGAGATGCCGGCAGATTTCTGAGCGATATCGAGCCGCGGATTGTCAGGTGCGCCGAAGAAGGTGGTCGGTACTGACGATCCCATGACGCGAATCCTGTTCGCCTGCGTCGCCAACTCGTGCCGGAGCCAGATGGCCGAGGCTTTCTGCCGCGAGCTGGGTTATGGGGTCGAGTGCGCGAGCGCGGGTTCGCATCCCGGGCACGGGGTACACACGGGCGCGCAACAGGCGATGGCCGAACTCGGCATCGACATCTCGGGGCAGCGGGCCAAGGGATTCGCGGAGTTGCGCAACGAGCGATTCGACTACTTCGTCTCGATGGGCTGCGGCGAGACCTGTCCGTTTTGGCCCGGCGCCCGGGTGCTGCGCTGGGAGATACCGGACACCTGAGGGATGCCAATCGAGGAAGTACGCCGGGCGCGTAACATGATAAGAGAGCACGTCGCGGCGCTGCTGCGTGAACTGGGGTGCCTGAAGTCGGGGCGGGCGTGAGAGAGGACTGGAAGCTGCTCGTCGTCCTCGGCGTCTTCTTGTTCTTCCACTTCGTGCCGCTCGGCGTGGGCTGCGCGTTGACAGGAACAGACGGCGGGCTACAGTAATATATGAGACTTGGCATAATCATCACTCAGACCGACCCCGAGACCGTGTTCAATGCCCTCCGGCTGGCGCTCTACGGTTTGGAGCAGGGCGACAAGGTGCGCGTCTTTCTTTCCGGCAAAGGCGTAGAGCTCGACCGAATTGAAGACCCGAAGTTCAACGTGCAGGGTCAGGCGCGCAAGGTCCTGAACGCCGGCGGCCAGTTCCTCGCTTGCGGCACCTGCCTGAGGCTGAGGGAATCGGCTGGCTCCGAAATCTGTCCGCTCTCGACGCTAAAGGACCAGTACGAGTTGGTGCGGGACTCCGACCGCGTCGTGACTTTCTAGCGTCTGGTTCCGGGGTGCGCAGCCCGCCGCAGCTACTCGCTGCGCGTGCGAGCCAGTATCAGGTAGTGATATGACCCGACATCCAACGCTGGCCCGGCTGTGAACCCGGCAGCCTCGATCAGGTCCTTTGCCCGAGCCGGCGAGAAACGGATCGACATTGGCGGCCCCATCGGTGACGGCACGTCTTTCCAGTCCAGGTCCACCAGGACGCCACTGGGCTTGAGGATCTTCTGGGCGTTTTCCAGCACTCGGGCCGGGTCATCGAAATCGTGCAGAACGTTGCCCATGAAGATCATGTCGGCGCATCGCTCGCAGGGAATAGTCCGCTCGGCGCGCCCGACGCCAAGGGTCATGTTCGTCAATCCCTCTACATCGGCCCTTTGCCGCAGCTCCTCAATCAGCTCGGCATCGGCATCAACGCCGTAGACTCGGCCCTCAGCTCCCACTACACGCGCGGCCGGCACGGCAAAGAACCCATTCCCGCAGCCAAGGTCCACGAAGGTCATCGCCGGCTTCAACCCAGCCACGGCCAGGATACTCTCCGGATTCTGCCACTGCCGGCGGTCAGCCTCCGGATGCATGTGAAAGTGTCGGATACCCATCGAGTCTAGCCCCCCTATCAGCGCCTACTCGGGCTCATCTGCAAGCGGTCAGGCACCTGAGTGACGGTTAGTTGAGGTTCTCAGCAACGCATAGAGCGGGCAGAAGCCGATGAGCCCGGTAACCAGTGGCAACAGGCCCAGTGCACCCCACCAAGACCTCAGCACTACACCCACGATTATCAAGGCCGCACCAAGCACAACTCTGATCAGCCGGTCCACGCTTCCAGTGTTCTTCTTCACGATACCTCCTCGTGGTTCGTTTATATTCATATATTCTGATACTATCCGTTTAGACTCAGCCAAGCGAGGTATCGGTTCGACGGGTTGGCGGGTAACGCCCAAACAGGTTGCTCTTGCCTTCGGAATCCATCGACGAACGCCGGTGTCGTCGGCAGGAGAATCGAGTGAACGCGCAGTTGATTCCGCCGAGTCATGGTGGCCGCGAGGGACACCCCCCGCATTTCTGAGCGATGTCAAGCCGCCGCATACCGGCGGGAACACCAAACCCGGGAGCTACTGAGGAGTAAGCTGAAGCTACTTGCGAACGCCGGCATCAGGCCGCGCCTGTTTGAACGGCCAGCGCAGGAACAGGATGAGCAGCGCGACCCCGGCCGCGGTCATGCAGAGCGATACCACCTGGTTGCCCCAGAAGTTGGCGCCGTCCTCATAGTAGCGGACAAAGTCAATCCCGAACCGGAACAGCGAATAGACAATCAGCAGGATTGCCGCCAGCACGCCCGGCCGCAGCTTCCGCTTTTCGAGCCGCAGCGCGAAGAAGAACAGGAGGAAACCGGCGGCCGAAGAGTAAAGTTGGGTCGGGTGAATCGGCTGGTTCAAGAAGGTCGCGCCCGCCGGCGAGTTGTGCGGGAAGACCATCCCGCAGACACAGTGCGTCGGCGTACCGAAGCAGCAGCCGTTCAGGAAACAGCCGATGCGCGTGAAGCCTTCGCCGAGCATGATTGCCGGCGCGACCGCGTCCATCAGCTTCCGCACCGGCAGCTTGTTGAGATAGACGAACAGGAAGCCCGCGATGATACCGCCGAGGAACCCGCCATAGAACATCAACCCGGCCAGCCCGCCGCGCCAGAACGCAATGATGCCGATGAGGTCGTGGTTGAACTCCTGCCAGTGAAACGCAACGTAGAAGAGCCTTGAGCCGAGCACGACCGCAAGCAGCACCCAGAGCGCGAGGTCGGTCACCTTCTTCGGGTCCACGCCGAACTTCTTTGCCCGGCGCTCGACTACTGCGATGCCGCACAGGAACGAGATGAACAGCATTACGCCGTACGAGTAGATGTGCAGGCTGCCGATTCGGAGGACGATTGGAAACATCGGTCTATCGTGGGCCCAGACGGCGCAGAGTCAAGCATGCCGCCTCACGGTGAACACCTAACCTAGGCTTGGCCGGGACAGAGAGCGCCCCGCTTCGGCGCGGCGCAAGGCCTGCGTGTCTGACCGGGGGGAACTGACCGCGATGAGGCGGCAGAATTCCGAGCGTGCTCATGTGACCAGGACTGCAGCGGCAACAACGGATGTCCAGAGACCGTTCTTGTGGCCGATGGCGCTCTGGGTGATGTTCTGGGTGCGGACTATCTGGCTGGAGATTTTCCAGATCTCCTTGCGCTGGTCGTAGCTGGTGTCAGCGTTAAACTGGACGCCGAGCGTGGTGGCCAGCATCTGTGCGGCCAGGTCTTCGGCGTAATCGCCCGCCCGTTCCTCACGTTCGCCGAATGAGTGGTACTCGGACAGGTAGCCATACTTGGCCGTGTCCTTGGGAACGGCGAGGCCGACTGACGCCGAGAGCAGCCGGTGCGGTTCGCACGTGGCGTTGTTGCTCATGACGACGAAGGTGATCTGGCCTAGCGTCAGCGTCTTGAGACCCCGGATTCGTGAGATTATCCGGCAGTGCGGCGGGAATATCGAGGAGACACGGACGAGGTTGAACGCCGCTATGCCGGCGTCGCGCAAGGCACCCTCGAAACTCGCCAGCTTCTCACGGTGAACGCCGACCCCTTTGGTCAGGAACACACTCTTAGGTAGTATCTCCACAGGCTTCAGTTTGCCCGGCGAAGCACGTAAGAGGAACCGGGCGCCAACCCGGGGAAGCGGCCGCGTAGCTGAGTCATTCGGTCCGGTCAGTTGGCGGCTTCGAGGAGTCGGGCAACGATTGCACGAAACGCGCGGGCGGCTTCGGAATCCGGGCTCTCGGTCAGAATCGGACGTCCGCTGTCGCCACCTGAGACCACGCGCGGGTCGAGCGGGATGCGGCTGAGAAAGGGGACGAGCATCTCGCGGGCGAGTTTCTCCGCTGCCCCGACCGGAAATAGGTCGATGGCCTTGCCGCAGTGCGGGCAGTCGAGGCCGCTCATGTTCTCGACCAGCCCGAGCAGGCGCACCTTGAGCAGGTTGGCAAAGGCGATTGCCTTGCGTGCGTCCATCAGGGCAACAGCCTGGGGCGTGGTCACGACGATGCCGAACGTGCCGGGCAGAAGCTGGGCCACTGACAGCGGCTCGTCGCCGGTGCCGGGCGGCGAATCGATAACGAGCCAGTCGAGTTCGCCCCAGTCGGCTTCCTTTATCAATTGCTCGATGACCTTGCCCTTAACCGGTCCGCGCCAGACGACCGGCGCGTCGGCGTCAGGCAGGAGATAGGCCATCGACATTACTTTGATGTTCGCCACGCCGGTCGGCGGGACCAGGCGGCCCTCGGTCACGGTCACGGCCAGCGCGTCGGCGCCAAGCATGTGGGCGGCGTTCGGGCCGTGGATGTCTACGTCGAGCAGGCCGACGCGCTTCCCCTCAAGTGCCAGGCCGAGCGCGATGTTGACGGCGACCGTGGTTTTGCCGACGCCACCCTTGCCGCTAAACACAAGCAGCGAGTTGTGGATGCGCGGCGGCTGGGGCGAGCCGTGCTCAGGGCTCGCCGGGGCGTCAGGCATGGTCGCACCCGCAGCAGCCGTCGGTTTTCAGACACTGGCCGGCGACCGCGAGCGCGGCTGCCTCGAGCGGCGGGACGTCGCGGTCGAGGAGCGCCGGGCGGATACCACGGGCTTCGAGGTCGGCGGCAATGCGTCGCCCCATGCCCCGGGTTACGACCATCGCGCAGTCGGCCACTGCCGCGAGCACGTCCGCGTGGTCGTGGTGGAGATGCGCTTCGTCGGGTGAGTTGCTGCAGGACTGGCTGTGGCCCGCGTGCTGGTTCAGCCGCCGCTCGCTCAGCACCGGCTTGCCTTCGGTCACTTCATATATCAGGAACAACGGCGCCCGGCCCAGATGGCAGGCCACCGTCTGCTCGTCGTCACAGGTAACTGCAACTTTCATCATTTGCTCCTTTGCTTGTATGCTGACGGAGATGCCCTCCTCGCCCGTAAAGGCCTGCTCCAGGTCCGCTATCAGGTCGCGAGCATCCTCGATGCCCACCGAGTAGCGGACGAGGCCATCGGTGATTCCCGCCGCCAGCCGCTCCGAGGCCGGTACGCCAGAATGCGTCATCGATGCCGGATGCTCGATAAGTGTCTCGACGCCGCCGAGCGAGACCGCCAGCGTCGCGAGTTTCACGCGGTTCATCAGCCGCCGGCCGGCCTCGATGCCGCCGCGTAACTCGAAGCTAATCATGGTTCCGTATCCGTTCATCTGTCGCCGCGCCAGTTCGTGCTGCGGGTGACTCGCGAGGCCAAGGTAGCGGACCCAGGCGACATCGGGCCTGCCCTCGAGCCACCGGGCAATCTCGGCCGCGCTTGCCTGCGCCCGGTCGACGCGCAACGCCAGCGTCTTCAGCCCGCGGTGCGCGAGGAAGGCCTGATGCGGGTCCATGCAGCAGCCGGTAAGCGTCATTGTTTGCCGGAGACTGTCGTGCACATCGGCATCACACGCGACGAGAATCCCGCCCACAACGTCGGCGTGCCCGTTGATGAACTTCGTAACCGAATGGAGGACTACGTCCGCGCCCAGTTCGAGCGGACGCTGCAGGTAAGGTGAAGCGAAAGTGCCGTCCACCACGAGCGCAGCCTGGCTGAGATGTGCCAGTTCTGCGACCGCCTTGATGTCAGTGACCTGCATCATCGGGTTGGACGGCGTCTCGACGTAGATCATCCTCGTCTCCGGACGCATGGCGGCGCGGACCGCGACCAAGTCCGACGTGTCGACATAGGACGACGCGACGCCGCAGCGCGCCAGGTGCCGTTCCAGCAGTACGCGCGACGGACCGTAGACCGAGGCAGTACTGACGACGTGGTCGCCGGAACGTAGCAGGGCGAGAAAGGCCGTCGTAACTGCCGCCATGCCTGAGCTGGTCGCAACCGCCCCGGCCCCGTCTTCAAGCGCGGCGACGCAGTCCTCAAATGCGCGGACGGTCGGATTGCCGATGCGCGTGTAGATGTAGCCGTCCGACTCGCCGGCGAAGCGGCTCGCCCCCTGCTCAGCGCTGTCGAAGGCGAAAGTAGAAGTCTGGTAGATAGGGGGTACGACGCTGCCGTATTTATCTTTGTGAACGCCCGCGTGGACGAGCCTGGTCGCGAACCCGGGTTCCCTAGCGGTCACAGCCACCCCCGGTCTTGCGTCGGCAGTCTGCTCCCGGATGGCCTTTCTTGCCGCACCCCGGGCACCGGCGCGCGGTCGTTCGCACGGTGCCGCCCTCGATGCTCAGTGCCATACCTGAATGCAGCACCTGCGCGACCTTGCGCCGCGCATTCTCGACGATGCGGCCGAATGTCTGCCGCGACACTTTCATGCGGGCGGCCGCCTCTTCCTGGTGCAGGCCGTCCAGGTCGGCCAGCCGCAGCGCTTCAAACTCGTCCA
>CAIVTL010000593.1 GCA_903908785.1 Caldifarciminota bacterium
GCTGTCCGCCAGCACGATGACCGCGTGGCCTTCTTCGTCGGCGATGTACATCCGCCGGTGTTGCGGTGCCCACGCGAGCGCGCCCGGGCTCACGCCTGCCTCGACCAGGCCGAGGAACCGGCTGGTGTGGCCGTCAACAATCGAAACACAACCGAAGCCGGGATGCGTGACATAGACCCGGTTGGCAATGGAATCGAATCCGATTTCGCTCGGCCCGTCGGCTAGCCGGATACTGCCCTCCGGACTCATGTACACACAGTCTATGACGACCAGGTTGTCGGAATCCGGCAGCAGGCAATAGAGCTTGTTCGACAGCGGGTTGAACAGCAGCCGCGACGGATGGCCGCCGAGCGGCAGCGGCCCGAGCACCTGCCGTGCCGCGCCGTCAACCACAACGACCTCCCGACCTCCGGTCGTGGTGCAGACCACGTCTTGCGACGGGACATAGCACATCGAGAACGAGGTGTAGTAACCCGCGCCACAACGGGTATCGACTGTGCTCGTGACCGTGTCGCCGCTGCCATCAATCGCGCTGATGAGCAGCGTGTCGTCCCGCAAAGAGGCGCAGTAGACCCGGTTCGAGTCGGGATTGCACGTCAGCCCGCTCAGGTACGTCCCCACCGGCACCTCGGCCACGATGCTGTCGCGACGGCAGTCAACGACTGTGACTGTTGACGCCATGTCGTCATAGTTGGCATAGTAGACTCGGTCGTTCGCCGGATTGTAGGCAAGCGCGGACGTGCCGTGACTCATCTGCAGCGTGGCCACGACGCTGTCCCGTGCGCAGTCTACCACAACCAGTACGTAATCGCTGCCCAGCCGGGCGGCGCAGTAGAGCCTGTCTGACCCGGAGCTGTACACCGACAGCCGCAATCGGGTTTCCGGCGTCTGTATCGTCCGCGACAGGCGGTTCGTGGCGCAGTCTATCACCCCAATGGAACCGCCCTGGTAGTCGAGGCAGTAGAGCTTGTCATGCAGCGAAGAATAGCACACGAGATAAGGGGCAGAATTCATCTGCACGCTGCCCGTGACGGCGCACGTCGCCGCGTCCACGACGACAAGGTCTGAAGTCTCTTCACCCACCAGATAGAGGCGGTTCTGCTGCGGACTATAGCAGGCCGGGTCCGGGTACTCGCTCCCGTCCTCAAACTCAACCGCACCGACAATCGAATCGCGGGTGCCGGAAATCGCCAGTATCTGCCCGTAGTAGGAGGGAACGCAGAAGACCCGGTTGTCCACCGAATCAAACACGAACGACATCAGGTAGTCGTCCAGCTCTCCCACCGAAGCCAGCACGGTGTCCGCAGAACAGTCAATGATATCGACGGTGCCGACATGGTCGTTCCCGCAGTACACCTTGTTCGAGAGTAGGTTGTAGCCGAGCTTGCACGGCCCGTCGCCGACGCTGACCCGGCCAAGCAGGGTGTCAACTCCGGCATCGAACACCGCAACAGCGTCACTGTCGTGCACTGAGCAATAGAGCTTGTTGCTGACTGAGCTGTACGCCAGCCCGTACGGATGGTCGCCCACGGACAGGAATTTGAGCAGGCTGTCGCCGGCGCCATCAACGACCGCGACCGCGTTCGTATCGTACGACATGAAGTACACCTTGTTGCCCACCGGGTTGCAGCACATAGCCTCGAACTCATCGTAAGGGGACCCGACCCAGACTTGGGCCACCACCGAGTCGATGCTGCAGTCAACGATCGCGAGGCTTTCCCCGCGCACGAGACAGTAGACCTTGTTCGCGGTCGGGTTGTAGCACACCGGGCCCGAGGACGAGCCGACCTGAATCCGAGTGACCACGCGGTGCGACCCCGCGTCAATGACTGTCAGCGAATCGTCGTCGTAGTATGAGGAAATGTACACCTTGTTGTCGTGCGAATCGAAGGCGAGGAACATCGGGTAGTCGAGGTCCAGCCGGGCAACCCGGGCGTTGGTCGCCGCATCGACGACCATCACTCCTTCTTCACCGGTGACATATATGCAGTTGCTGGACGGAATGTAGTACGCCGCCCATGGATAATCGAGCCCGCCCAGCGAATCCGGCAGTCCGATGGACTTCTCGAACCACTGTCCGCTGACAGCCGACAGCCAACAGCTAACGGCTAGCAGCACAGA
>CAIVTL010000594.1 GCA_903908785.1 Caldifarciminota bacterium
CGGAAACTCAGCCTCCGGTTTGTCACCCGGCTTCAGAAATGCCCTCTGGAACCGCGAGCCGTCCCGGGTCATTACCTGAATCCACTCGATGTAGTGCTTCTCCTCCATCGGGTGCGGCACGCTGCCGACCTTCACCTTGTACCCACCCGCGACCTTCTCAATCACGGGGATGTGCTTCTCTTTCGCCGCATCGGTCGTATTCTCGACCAGCAGCTTCATCGGCTTGCCGCAGCACACCAGTTGCCCGGCGCCGCCGTGCAAGACCTCAACGATATTCCCGCAGACCTCGCACCTGTAGACTTCCAAACGCTTTGCCATTTACCTTCCTCCTGTTGTCGGCATATTCTGCCACTATCCAATCAAACGGTTGTCCGGCCCGGTAAACGCGCACTCCGGGATGTAGCACGTCACGTCCACAAACTGACAATGCTCGTGGCAGGATGGACATGCCTCCGGCGGCTGTGACTCCTGCAGCACGTAGTGGCACTTGCTGCACTGCCAGTATGGCGCTGTGGCCGGGACCGGCTTCGACGCGACCGGTTCCTGCCTGACCTTGGGCCGGGCTTCGGCCGCGCCCGCTGCTTCCTCGCCGGCCAGCATCATCGGCTGGCCGCAACAAACGAGCCTGCCCCCGCCCTGGTGAACGACCGCAATAATCTGCCCACACACGGAGCAACTGTACACCTGTTGTCTTGCTGTCATCAGTGAATCCTTTCCAAAGCCGGAATCACTGCAGTTCCTTGACCGCCTGCAGCACCGGCGCGTAGTCCGGCTCGGTTCCGACGTCTTTCACGAGTTGAATGTAGCGGAGGACGCCCTGCCGGTCGACGACGAAGACGGCGCGGGCCAGCAGCCGCAGGTCCTTGACCAGCACGCCATACGCCGTGCCAAATGAAGCGTCGCGGTGGTCGGAAACGGTAATGACCTTGTCTATGCCCGCCGCCCCGCACCACCGTTTCTGGGCAAACGGCAGGTCCATGCTCACGGTCAGAATGACCACGTCCGGCCCCAGCTTCGCCGCTTCGGCATTGAACCGCCGGGTCTCAAGGTCGCATGTCGGCGTGTCCAAAGAAGGCACAGCCGCGATGATGACCACCTTACCTTTGAACTGCGACAACCGCACCGGCTTCATATCATTACCGACCGCAGTGAACTCCGGCGCCGCGTCACCGACCCTCACCTCGTTGCCGAGCAACGTCGCCGGCTTGCCACCCATCATCACCAACCCTGTCCGCTCACTCACGCTCTGCTCCTTGGTCACGTCCTTCACTCCTTGTCCTGCACTTGACCACTAGACCACTTGACCACTCGACCACTAGCCCTCTCCTACCAATTCTCGCCCAGCAGCTCATAGTATGCCTGCGGGTGGGCGCAAGCCGGACACATTGCCGGCGGCTCGGTACCCTCGTGCAGGTAGCCGCAGTTCAGGCAACGCCACACTACTTTCTTCTCGCGCTTGAAGACCCGTCCCGCATCGATATTCGCTGCCAGGTCGCGGTAACGCTTCTCATGCTGCTTCTCAGCAACCGCGACGTGCCTGAACACAGCCGCGACATCGGCAAAGCCCTCCTGCTCCGCGGTCTTCGCGAAGTCGGGATACAGCGTGCCCCATTCAAACATCTCGCCCGCCGCTGCGGCCTTCAAATTCTCAACAGTGGTCCCTATCTTGCCCGCCGGGAACGCGGCCTGCACCATGACGTCGCCGCCTTGCAGGAAACTGAAGAACCGCTTGGCGTGCTCTTTCTCCTGGTTCGCTGTCTCCTCGAATATCAGGGATATCTGAATCAGCCCTTCCGTCCGCGCCTGGCTGGCGAAATAGGTATAACGGTTCCGCGCCTGCGACTCGCCGGCGAACGCGGTCAGAAGATTCTTTTCAGTCTTGCTGCCCTTAAGCGCCATTAGATAGACTCCTTTGAACTGACTCTTTTCAGTACTGCGCATCGGCGGCACCCGCCGTGGTCTTGTTAGACTGCCGCTAAGTCCCGCTGGATTCGGCCGTTCGACCCCGCAGGCGGGCAATCTCGTCCTGTAGTTCCAAGATGAGCTCCACCGCGTCGAGGTCGATATCGAAGTCGGTCATCAGCCGGTGAATCCGGCGCAGCCGGGCTATGTCCGACTCTTCGAGCTGCAATTGGCCGGACTCGGCCGTTCGCGCGTGAATCACCTCGCGCTGCACACACTCGACAATGATTAGTTCATCGAGCCCCGTCATCTCGACCAGCACCTGGACTTCGTATCCCGCCATCACTTCTCCTCCGGCCGCATCCCGGCCAGCTCTTGGAACAAGGCCCGCTCCTTCTCCGTGAGCGTTGCCGGCAGCCGGACCTCAATGGTCACAAAGAGGTCTCCGCGCGTGCCGACATCGCCGTAGACCGGCATTCCCTGGCCTTTGAGCCGAAGCTCGTTTCCCACCTGCGTTTCGGCCGGTATCCGAAGCCGCGCCTTGCCCTCAAGCAGCGACACGGTCACGTCGCCGCCCAGCACCGCGGTGTACAACGGAACTTGGACCCGCGTATGCAGGTCGTTGCCCTTGCGCACGAACCGCGCGTCTTCCTCAACCGTGATGACCAACCAGAGGTCGCCGGCCTGGCCCCGCCTCCCGGCCATGCCCTGCCCCTTCACCCGCATGCGCGAACCGGTTTCAACCCCGGGTGGTATCTTCACCTCGATAGTCGGCCCGCCCGCGTGCTTCAGCCTGCGGACCGTACCCTTGAACGCCTCAGCCAGCGTCACGATCACGGGCTGCTCGATGTCTCGGCCGCGCGTGGCGCGCTGCGGCTCGGCCCGCGCGCCTTCGGCTCCGAACAAGTGCGTGAACAAGTCCGAGAACGGAGCTTCCTCGCCGAACAGGTCCTGCAGGTCCTCGTTGCTGTAGCGCGTCCGGCCGCCCTGCCCGGGCCCAGCCTGATACTGGCTCCAGTCAAAGTCTCCGGCTTGCCCGGCCTGTTGGGCCCGTTGCCAGTCCTTGCCGAATCGGTCGTACTTGGGGCGCTTCTCCTTGTCGGACAGGACCTCGTACGCCTCGTTAATCTCCTTGAACTTGCTTTCGGCCTCAGCCTTGTTCGGGTTCACGTCGGGGTGAAACTTGCGTGCCAGCTTCCGGTAAGCGGCCTTTATCGCCTTCTCATCCGCGTCCTTCGGAACTCCGAGAACCTCGTAGTAGTCTTTGTATTCCACAGCCACGTGCTAACTCCTAACTGCTAACCGCTACATCTGCTGGCTCAACTCTACCAACACTCCGCCGGTCGCGGACGGATGAAGGAACCCGACCATAGTGCCGTGCGCGCCCGGGTGCGGAACCTTATCTATAAGTTTGACTCCGGCCGCGTCCAGCCGTTTCAACTCGGCCGCCACGTCATCCACCTCGAAACAGATGTGCTGCAACCCCGGCCCGCGGGTCTCGAGGAACTTGGTTATCGGCGAATCCGGTGCCGCCGGCTGCACGAGTTCAATGCGTGTCTCGCCGACAGGGATGAAACCGACTGTCACCTTCGTGCCTACGACGTCCTCACGACCGACCAGCTTCAAACCCAACTTGTCCGTGTAGAACTTCGCGGCCTCTTCAATGTCAGGAACCGCCACCGCTATGTGCGAAACCTTCTTGATCATTCGGACCTCCTGGTCGCTAACCGCTATCCGCCGACCGCTCACCGCTCGGGTCGGACACCCCGGCCGAACGGCCGGACACGCGAGCCAGCAGCTTCGTCAGCATCTGCTTCACCTTCTCGAAGTCCGCGTCCAGTTCCGCGGCTTCATTCTGACCCAGATACCCCAACCCGGCGGACAGGTGCAACTGGTAACGGACCTCTTCGCAGGAACCAATCGCGATATCCACCGAGCGGGCAAACTCCTTTGCGCTGCGTCGGGCCGCCCCCTCCACGAGGTTCATCGGTATGGAATAGGCGGCCCTGCGTATCTGCGATGTCAGAGCAAACAGCTCGCTCCTGGGGAATCCGCCGGAAGCGCAATAGACGCGAAGTACAAGCCTGTCGGCCAGCTTGTACACGTCGTAGCCTCTGATGTCCCTCATGGCGGTCAGCGGTTAGCGGTCGGCGGTGGGCGAACGACGATTCAAGTCACTTCTGCCTATCGTACTCTCCGAACACTTCTCTCAGCGTGTCCGATACTTCGCCCACTGTTGCTCCCGCCCGAACCGCGGCCATGACAGGAATCATCAGGTTGGCGGTTCCCTTGGCTGCCTCGCTCAGGTCTGACATGGCGGTGCTCAGCTTGACTCCGTCTCTCGCCTGTCTGAACCGGACAAGTTCCTCTGCCCGCCTGTCGCCCAGCGCCGGGTCCACCTTCAGCAGTTTTCCCTCTATCCCTTGCTCCCTTGCTCCCTTACTCCCTTCTTCGTACTTGTTGACCCCGACCACTATCCTCTGCTTCGCCTCCACCGCCTTCTGATACTTGTACGCGCTGTCGGCAATCTCGTTCTGCATGAACCCCTGCTCGATGGCCGCCACAACCCCGCCCATCTGCTCGACCTTGCCGATTAGCTCCCGTGCCCGCTTCTCAATCTCGTCCGTCAGAGACTCGATTGCATACGACCCGGCCAGCGGGTCAACCGTATCTGCCACGCCGGATTCGTGTGCCACAATCTGCTGGGTCCGCAGGGCAATCAGCACCG
>CAIVTL010000595.1 GCA_903908785.1 Caldifarciminota bacterium
GCCGTCCCGGACTTGAGGGGGTGCCTCGGCGCCTCGAACCCAGAGGATTGAACCGTTCGCCACAGCTGTCGACCTCGCGAGGGCAAATGACATGCCAAACGCCCTCGCGCACCTGAGAATCGACCCCAGTGAAGTAGAGAACCCAGTAGGCAACATGATCGCTCTGGCACACGCACTTGAGTGCCTGGCAGCCGGTAGAATGGCCGAGGCCGCGCCTCATCTGGATCGGGCAGGAGATTTCATAGGCAAGTCGTCGAGTCCCTTCGTGTGCGGAGGGTTCGCTCTCCTCGGCTTGGTGGCGCACGCCATGCTGGCCCTGTCGCTGGGCGATGCTTTCGGTGCCTTTCGGTGTTTCGCACTGGTACACCAACACATGGAGCGAATATCCTTCGGGAGTCGAGAGGAAAGGAAAGTGATGCTTACGCTCGGACAACCGATGGCCGTTTCGGTCGCGCGAGCACTGCTGAACAACGGTGACATAGTTGGATTCCTCAATGTACGGGCGAGACTTCGCTCTGACCAAGAGGAGCTTCTGGCCCTACTGGATACCGAGATTCCGGATGACGTGAACGTGCGCATCGTCACTCTGGCCACGCGCCTTGAGCTCACCGTGGGTGCCTCACTCGTAGCATTGACAGGCCTGGACATTGAGAATGCCATCGAACTCGCGGCCAACGCCAAGACAGATGAGCAACTGCTCGCGCCAGTTCACGCTTCCCACACAGCACTAGCCACACGCAGCATAGCCGAATCCGACCTTCTGATATCCGAGTGTCTCCGCGCGTTATGCGGCGTGGTCGACCACGTTGTGCGACGCCGTTCAGTTCTAGGCGGCCCCGAGACAGCAGAACTGGCTGGGCTACGCGCCAAGCTGCGCAAGGCAATCGAGGTGGCGCAGAGCGCTGGCGAAGGCGGTGCAGGCACGGCGCGGCAGGCTCGGGGCCTTCTTGAGTATACCGACAGGCTCGAGCGAATCGGTTTGGGCACTAGGGCGGACTTCGGGAGGCTAGCTGGATTCGTCGCACTCGCGAGCTTCAGCGGACTCACCGTTGCAGGATTCCTGTCGGGCTGCCGTGGGATTACCGCTGTAGCCTACATCAGTGCATCGTTGGTCATCTCACTGGTCGCTGGGTTTGGATTCGGGGCTATCAGATTCTGGCCGCTAGTGAGGGCCGCCTTGGGTCGACGCGGGGACAGAGCTGATGACTAGGACATCCCGCGCATTTGACATGAAAGCCCTGTCCGCTACCATGTCCGCGATGGAATCCGAACCCTCGACCCCAGCGGAGGCGAACTAGATGCTCCGGAAGTCCCGGATAGATGCCTATTTGTCACTGGCCTTGGCGGCAACAATGCTCCTGATGCTAGTTGTCGCGTGCAAGCGCAATCACCCGCCTACGGTCCCTGCAGTCAGCGGTCGGCGACTCGCTCGTCCCGGCGACACTATTCGCCTATCGGCAGCATCCACTGACCGGGATGACGACCTCATTTCGTACCTGTTCGCTTGGGGAGACACGAGTAGTGCTGTCTGGTCGCCCGACTATCCCAGTGGAGTGACCGTAACGCGGGACCATGTGTATGCGGACTCAGGAGGGTACGCGGTTCGAGCCCGCGCGAGGGACGACAAGAAGACAGAGTCGGATTGGTCGGATTCGGTGCAACTGCTGATAGGCAACTTCCCTCCGGGCGTTCCGGCTGTTCCCGTCGGCCCGACCGCCGGACAGACGCGCGTCATGTACATGTTCTCGACGCACGCAGCGAGTCCATACGAGGAGAACGTCTTCATCCAATTCGATTGGGGCGGAAACGTCGGGACTTGGGGCGGACCTGTGGCAAGTGACTCACCGTACGTCGCATCTCACACGTTCGACTCCAGTGGCCCCTATATGGTCAGAGCCCGGGCGAGAGACAAGGTAGACCGCATGTCCGCATGGTCTGACTCATTGATGGTCGCCGTGGTCAGTCACGAACCGTACATCCCGGCACGACTCGCCGGTCCCATTACGGTAAGGATCAGCAAGACAGCAACCTACTCGACGTGGTCTGAAGATCCCAACGGAGACAGCATCCTCTACATTTTCGACTGGGACGACGGCAGAATGGATACGACCCCACTGTACAGCTCAGGCGACACGGTGTCACGCTCGCACGCGTGGTCCGACACTGGCACTTACTATCTGCGGGCCAAGGCGCGTGACTCCAAAGGGAACTTCAGCGCCGACTGGTCCGACACGCTGATGGTCACGGTGGACACCATCGGTCCCCAGAACCATCCGCCGGACGCGCCGCTTAAGCCTACCCACGTCGGCATTGACTCAATCGGGAAACCCATCGCCGTCTCGACCTCGGCCACCGACCCGGACGGCGATTCGGTCCAGATAAGGTTCTACTTCGGCGATGGTGGGTCACCTGCCTACGGCGCCAAGGTTGCCAGTGGCGCAACATACACGGATACAGTCGTCTACAACGCCAACGGCTGGAAGCTTGTGTATGCAGTGGCCACAGACGGGAAAGACACGTCGGCGCAGTCCGCGCCGGACAGTATTTTCATCAACTCGCCCAACGTCCCGCCGAGCGCACCGGTTATCATGACTAATCTGATACCGCAGCGCGGCATCGCCGGCGGCCCCGCGTACCGCTTCTACGCCCAAGCGCACGATCAGTATGGCGACAGCCTCTACTACCGGTGGTACTTCGATTCCGACTCAGTGACATCTGCGCTCTTCCCGAGCGGCGTCGACGGCTATGCCACCTGGACCCCGACCGGCGATACTCACACCTACGCGGTCAAGGTCCGCGTGTTCGACAAGTCCGGCCTAACCAACGATACGATGCCGACGACGAGCTTCAAGACGGTTGCCGAAGGCCAGATTATCTGGGGCATCACGGCGGAGTTCGTCGCCTCGCCGGCAATCGGCACCACGGTGTGGCGCGGTAACACCTGGCCAGCAATCATCTGCGGCAGCACCGATGAGAACCTGTACGTGCTTGACGCCTACCAATCGTTCCTCGTCAACACGATTGTCGTCCCTGACCCATACGACTACAACTCGTCTCCCGCCATCGGCGCCGATGGCACGAGGTACGTCGGCAACGAGAACGGTGGATTCTACGCCATCGGCCCCAATGACTCCATCCTGTGGCGGTACGGCACCGGCGACAGCGGCATGACCGCGACCGCGGCGCTGGGCAACGGCGGCATCTACTGCGGCGGCGAGGACCAGCGCATCCACAAGCTGAATAGCGACGGAACCCAAGCTTGGAGCTATCGCCTGCGCCAGGAACTGACCAGCTCGCCCGCCATCGGGCCGGACGGCAAGGTCATCTGCTGCGACGACTCCGGCTACGTCTACTCCTTGAACGACGACGGCACGCTGAACTGGGAAGTCCGCACCGGTGACACGACCGGCATCACCTCTTCGCCGGCCATCGCCTCGGACGGGACGGTCTATGTCGGCACCGAAGCCGGCCACCTGTTCGCAATCAAGTCCGGCGCCATCCTCTGGTTCTACGCGACCGACTCGGCGTTCTCCATCTCTTCGTCCCCGATAATCGGCCCCGACGGCAACATCTACTTCGCCTGCGACGACGGCAATCTCTATCGCATTAACCAGAACAGCCATCTGCCGGTGGCGAACTGGCCGGTCGTGGTCTCAAACGGCGCCGTGACCAGCACGCCGCTGCTCTGCGCCGACAACATCATCTACATCGCTGGCGACGACTCGCTCTTCGCCTACGACGTGAACAACCCGACTGGCGGACCCCGCTGGTCCCTGAGACTGAGGGTCCCAGGCTTGATGGGCTCGAGCCACCGGCCTCGGCGGCTATCGCTCGACGTCCAGCCGTCCGCGGTAGTTGACCAGTACGGAATCATCTACATCACCACTTGGGTGGGCGATGGCGGCATCTTCGCTATCGCCGGCCGTTCGAGCGGCACGTTGGCGACAACCGACTGGCCGATGTTCCAGCACGACGCGAAGCACACGGGCCGGTTCGGGGCGCGCTAACGACCGATGTCCGCCATGGAGTCCGAGCCTACGGCCTTGACGGACAAGATGCCGCCTGGGGCCCGGCGAGGCAGATACTGGAGTATCTGGAGACGCACGAGAACTTGAGTGCCATAACGGAGACCGGATAGTGCCAACGAGTCTAGCCGACAACCCCCCAGAGAAAGCTGGCCCCATTCTTCCGGAAGCGATCTACCTGGATGCCAACGCGCTACTCCAATTGCCCGAATCAGAAGAGAATGAACACGCCTACCACGCTTTCCGCGCGCTCGCTGAAAAGTGGCAGGCTCCGATCTACGCACCAGATGTGGCGGTTTGTGAATGGAAGCAACGTAAGCTGCTAGATCTCAGGAACAACGCCAGGCAGGTCAGGACGTCGTGGCGAAGGCTGTCGCGTTTCATGACTCTCGGCGAGCCGCCCGCACTTGACGACGGGGAGCTTTCCGACTGTGTCTTGCACGCGCTCGACGAACTGCTGGAGACGTTCGGCATCAGAGCAATCAACACCCCGCGCAATGTTGAACTTGCGGAGATCACCGACATGGCAGTTCGGAAGGTCCGGCCCTTCGAGGAAAAGGGCGAGAAGGGCTTCAGGGACACGGTGATCCTGATGACGCTCATAGAGCACATGCGAACGGGCGGCCTGAAGAACGCGCTCCTAGTGTCAGGAGACGAGGTCTACGACCACCAAGATGTCGCTGCTAGGCTGCACGGACACGGACTCGCCGTCGTGCGGGCGAGCGGTTTTGGCGACGCCATGACTAGGATGAAGGATGCTGGTCAATACGCAGCCATTGCAGCACTTGGCGACTGGTCGCGACGAATCGTGGAGTTCGCCAATAGCAGGCTGAACGACATCTGGGAGCACATCCGGCATACGATGACCATCCCCGCCAAGGCCTGGTACAAAGTTGATTTTGATGAGCCGACCATCCTCAGGGTGCTCGATGCGAGACCCCTCAGAGTAAGCAGTGCCATGCCATCGATCGAGCCCGAGCCTAAGAATCCGGGATTCGAGTTTGCAGCCATTAGCATCGAAGTCGAGTTGGATGTCGTAGCTCGATACACAACGCGAGCGATTCTTCTCAACCGCACCGAGTTCTCGCTATCGGTGGAAAGGGAATTCGAGCCAGTTGAGCATAGCGGATACGGCCGAACGGAGAAGAGGACAACGCTGACACGCACCGTGTTGGTCGAGGTTGAAATGAAGGTGGATGGTGGCTCTTTCGTGGATATTGCTGTTCGGGACAAGGCAGTTACCGAAGAGAAGCCCGGGGTAATTCTGGGGACGCAATGAGCGACTACTGACCTGTGTCCGGTAGCCGTTTTGGCTTCACGCAGCCGTAGTCCGTGAACTGCACACCGCAAGCCGTCTGCCGACCCTGTCCGCAGTGTCGAACTCCTGAGCCTCGCCCCGCCGCCTTGACTTCCCGGCCCAAATTGGTACGCTTCGCCTGATGACGAGTCCTGTACCCCGCCCGGCCTTGACGCGGAAGGAGTATAGAGAGATGTCGCAAAAGTCCCAGTGGCTTGATGCTCCATGACCATCTGATGGGAGGAAGTATGCGCAGAATGACGGTGCTCTTTGTTGTGTGTGTTGTAGCCCTCGCTGTGTTCTTCACCGGCTGCAAGAAGAATCGGCCGCCGACGACGCCTCAGGTGAGCGGGCCGACACTCGGCAAGCCTGCCGCAACCTTGACCTACACATTCTCGTCCACCGACCCCGAGAACCAGGAAGTCGCGTACACGGTTGCGTGGGGCGACACGAGCGCGGTCGAGTGGTCGTCAACCTACGCGAGCGGACAGCAGGTCACGCGAACCCACTCATACCCGGATTCCGGCGTGTACCACGTGAAAGTCAAGGCGCGGGACACCCAAGAGGTCGAATCCGAATGGTCGGACTCGATTATCGTTTCGATAGGGTTCCGGCCCCCGAACCAGCCTGGGAAGCCTTCCGGACCGGCCTCGTGCACCACTGGCACCGCCTACACGTTCACGGTCAAGACGACTCACCCTCTGGGCGACAGCGTTTGGTTCCAGTTCGACTGGGGCGGCGTTGTCGGCAACTGGGGCGGGCCAGTCGCGAGTGATTCACAATTCCTAGAGCAGCACGTCTTTGACTCGGTCGGCACGTTCGGCATCATGGTACGAGCCAGGGACGCACGGGGCAGCACGTCGGCTTGGTCGGAGCCGCTGGACGTCTCTGTCGCACAGGGAGAGTCGCTTGCGAAGCCTGTCGTCTCCTACGAAGTAATCAATCCCGGTGCGGTCCTGCGGTTGTCTTGGTCCGCGGTCACCAACGCCGTGTCGTACGAGGTCAAGACCGACGATTCGACCTACACAACCGCGGCACTGAACTTCGACGTCACGCACCCGACCGGCACAGTCGAAGTGAGGGCTCTCAACGGCAACCGGAAGAGCGACCCCGCGACAGTCGACTGCCGGCCCGTGGAGACGTCATCGCTAGTGTTATACGGCATCAGTGACCCTAATGCAAGCGACCTGTCCGGCCTTGCCTTCGACGCCGCTGGTACGGCAGTGGCGAAATCGCTCGATGATGCCGACAAGGCGGCACTCGACTTCGTGTGCGACGACCAGCAGCCGACGGTTCTCCCGGTTGGCTTCATCAACGCCGGCGACTACGGCTGGCCGCAGAATACCAAGCTCAATACGCTGACGGACGCGGGTACATCTGACTTCGACGCCTTCGATTTCGCCGCCGACAGCGGGTACATAACCCAGCTTGGCATTGTAGCCAACGGCGTCTACGCGTTGTGGCTGAGCGACAGCCCGTATTGGACCGTCAACGACCACTTCTGCAAGACGAAGATAATCTCCGTCGAGCAACCCACCAGCACGTATTACAAGGTCACGCTGAAGGTGGCCTATCAGAAGATTGGCGGGCTTCGGTGGTTCAAAACCGACTGAGGTAGCCAGACCGGGATTCACTGCGGAGGACCGGAGGCACGACAACCTTGGCCGGGCCGCCGCGCGGGCGGCGTCTCCCCTGCTATCAGCACGGTCCGTGACCTGTGGGCCACAGGGACCCGGAACCGGCGCGGGGCGGCGAGGGTCTAATCCTTTGACCTCAAGTCGCAAAGGAGATACCCATGACAGATGAGACCAGGCAGGAATCGGGAACGGAGTCCGAGGAGTGTTGCGGCAAGGGCATCGCGGCCTGTGGCCGCGAGTGACCAGTTCCCAGGTACCAGTTTCCAGTAGCGGAGTCCGACGAACGGAACGACACCCGTTTCGTGTCCCGCATTCAATAGTGAAGTGCAACACTTGGGAGGCCTCTCCGCCGGCTGTGACGAACTCCTGAGCCTCTCCCCGTCCCATCCGTCAATCAGCAATCTGGAATCTGCAATCGATTGGCCGTAGACCATAGACCGTCAGGCGCGCCCTGAAAGCCGGCCACTGAGTATTGTCCGGCCCCGTCCTGTTCCTGCGGTCCGCCTCCGACCTTGACACGCAGGTAGTCTTCGGATAGAACATGGTAGTTTTGACCGACGCCTGCCCGGCTGGGGGCCGCAGAGAAGGCGAAAACCTGGGAAGCAGGCCAGCAATCCCAGACCTACTGCAAGGAGGCAAGATGCCACGAGTCCTCAGAACGCTGCTGACGGTCGCGGCCGCGGCAGTGATGACCAACAGCCTGTGCGACAAGAAGACCGTGCAGACTCTGGGCCTGCCGGCCATCATGGGCACGGTGGTCCGCGCCGCCATCCTCGGTGACACCGCGGCGACCGACGCGGCAGTCAGCGTCAATGGTACCCGGCTGCTCCCGGTCGTCACCATCAGCAATGACACGCTGCGGCTGGACGGCTATAGCTGCGCCGGCGAGTACCAGTGGGATAGCGATTGGAGCGAGAGTCCGGTCGGGTTCGAGCCGGGTACGAAGTGCGTGCTGCAGGTGTACCAGTCCGACGGAACCGCAACCGGCGACAGCACGGTCCTGGCCGTTGACCCGCAGTTCTCTTCCCCGGCGGATTCCGCGACACTGAAGAAGGACAGTTCGCTCGTCATATCGTGGACCCAGCCCGGAGGAGTTGACCGTTACGAGCTGTACCTGGACATCTGGTATCGGTACAACAACTACCAGGACTTCTATCTGGAAGAGACTCTGCACTTCGACGCCAGCACGAGCAGCTACACGCTTCCCGCGGCCACGCTGTTTCCGACGCAGGTGGATACCGTCTTAAACGGCCATGCAGACATATACCTCACCGCCGAGGCCGGCCCGGACGTCGGCCGCCAAACCACCTGCAACATCAAGGGCCACGGTTGCGGCTATTTCTGGACGCGCAACACGGTGTGGCGCCGTGTCCCGATTGCCACGCACCTTCGCGGCCGACAGCCGGCGCGCCTGCCCGAACTCCTGTCCGCGGCCTCGGTGCTGGTCCGTAAGCAACAGGAACTGTCGGCGCGGGCCGCACGCTAGCGGGGAATTAGGGCCAGTCACCTACTAGAGTCCGGGTGGCGAGGGCGCTCCCGACATTCATGGGCGATGGCAAGGCACGACGCGGACAGTCCTGCGCGAACTCGGATGGTTCTACGACGACCCGGCGTTGCTTTGCTGCATGGCTGCACGGCAGGATTTGACAGGCGGTTTACAGATAGTACAATACGTCATGGATTGTAAACCGCTGGAGGTATGATGTGATTGGTGAAAGACTGAAGGTCGCGCGGTATCGGGCCAGGCTGAGCACGCGCGGGCTGGCGGCGAAGGCCGAGGTCAGCGCGATGGCGGTGTCGAAGTATGAGCGCGGGCTGGACGTGCCGGGTTCGGATGTGTTGATTCGGCTGGCCCGGGCGTTGGGCGTGAAGGTCGAGTTTCTGTTGCGCCGGGACAGCGTGCGGCTGGCCGAGGCGTCGTTCCGGTGCCGCCGGGCATTGCCGGCGAAGCAGAAGCGGGCGGTGCTGGCCGAGATGCAGGACCTGGCCGAACGGTTCGTGCAGACGGCGGAGTTGTTCGGCGGAGTGGTCGGGCCGGACCTGCCGGGCGTGCGGGTGAAGGCCTTGAGCAATGCGGAGCAGGCGGCGGCGGCCCTGCGGGAGCGCTGGGCGCTGGGGCAAGGGCCGATTGACAGTCTGACCGCCGCGATGGAAACGCATGACGTGCTGGTCGGGCCGATTGATGCCGACGCGCGGTTTGACGCAGCCACGGTAGCGACTGAGGGCAGGCCGTCGTTACCGGTGGTGGTCGTGCGCCGTGGCATCCCGGGTGACCGGCAGCGTTTCAGTATGGCGCACGAGCTTGGGCATCTAGTAATGGAGCCGGGCGCGGGCGTGAACGTTGAGAAGGCGGCGCACCGTTTCGCCGCTGCATTGCTGGTGCCGGCCGAAGCGGCAAGAGCCGAGTTGGGCAAGGAGCGGGCTGACCTGGCCCCGCTTGAGTTGCACCTGTTGAAGCACAAGTACGGGCTGAGCATGCGGAGTTGGGTGATGCGCGCGGCGGACCTGGGAATCATCACGCCGACGACCGCCGCCAGGCTGCACCGGGCATTTGCGTCGCGCGGCTGGCTTCAGAAGGAGCCCGGCGACCAGATTCCGGCCGAAGAGCCGAAGCGGCTGAAGCTGCTGGTTCTGCGGGCGCTGGCCGAGGACCTGATAACCGAATCGCGGGCCACTGAGTTGTTGGGTAGGTCGCTGGCCGGATACTTGAGGCAGGAGAAGAAGGCGCATGGCGAGTTCCCGGTCGGAGTATGTAGCTGACGCCAACGTCCTGATTGACCTGCACTTCGGACGAGTGCTGGAGGCGTTGTTCTCTATGTCGGCGGTGTTTATCGCGCCGGATGTGATTGTAGCCGAGTTGGAGAATCCGAACGGGCGCAGCTTGGTGAGGGCCGGGCTGCGGCAGGAGTCGCTGCCCGGAGAAGGCGTTAGCGCGGCGGTCGAGTTGATGGCGGAGGATTCACACATCTCGGTGCAGGATGCGTTCGCGCTGGCACTGGCAGAGCGCACCGGCCGGGTTCTCTTGACCGGCGAGAAGCGGCTTCGCGAACTGGCGCAGAGAAGGAGCGTAGAGGTTCATGGCACGCTCTGGGTGCTGGGACAGATGATAGCCAGCGGGACGCTGACACGCGGTCGGGCTGCAGATGCATTGGAGACGATGCTTGAGAGCGGTTGTCGGCTGCCCGAGGCCGAGGCGCGCAACCTGATACGGCGTTGGCGGGCAGCAAAGGAAGGCGCATAGCGCCGGGAGTCCCGAGCCCGAAACCCCAAGACCGATTCCCGTTTGCCGATTGGCGGTGGTTCTACCGGACAAAGTCCTGGGGATACAATGAAGGACTTTTCGGGCTGGGCCCGCCCACATCGCAAACGGTCTTCGCTAGCCGCGACCCGGAACCGGCACGGGGCGGCGCGGGCTAATCCTTCGATTCTAACTCGCAAAGGAGATACCCATGACCGATGAGACCAGGCAGGGATCGGGGCCGGAGTCTGAGGAGTGTTGCGGCAAGGGCATCGCGGCCTGTGGCCGCGAGTGACCAGTTCCCAGGTACCAGTTTCCAGTAGCGAAGTCCGACGAACGGAATGGCATCCCTTTCGTGATTTCGTGTCTTTGTGGCGAACTCCGGTTCGGTCTTGGCGTTCAAAGTCAGGGGTTGGGGATTAGGGATTGGGGTCTGGGGAGGAATCTGATCAGGGGCTAGGGACTAGGGGTTGGGGTCTAGGGAGGAATCGGAAGTCCAGAGTTCGGGACGTTGGCGCTCTTGGCGTCCTTGGCGGTTCATGTGTCC
>CAIVTL010000596.1 GCA_903908785.1 Caldifarciminota bacterium
TCCGCTGGCAAGCAGGCAGCCGTCCGGGCTGAAGGCAACCGATCCGACCCCCTCGGCGTGACCCGTGAGCGTGGTGAGCACGCGGCGTTCGCGAACATCCCAGAGCTTGAGGGTTTTGTCAGAGCTTCCGCTGGCAAGCAGGCAGCCATCTGGGCTGAAGGCAACAGAGTGGACCCATCCGGTGTGACCTGTGAGCGTGGCGAGTTCGCGGCGTTTGCGCACATCCCAGAGCTTGACGTTGTGGTCAAAGCTTCCGCTGGCAAGCAGGCAGCCGTCCGGGCTGAAGGCGACCGATGTGACCCCCTCAGCATGACCCGTGAGCGCAGTGAGTTCGCAGCGTCCGCGTACGTTCCAGAGCTTGACGGTTTTGTCCATGCTCCCGCTGGCAAGCAGGCAGCCGTCCGGGCTGAAGGCAACGGAGTTGACGGCGTTGGTGTGGCCTTTGAGCATAGTGAGTTCGCGGCGCTCGTGTGCGTCCCAGAGCTTGACGGTCTTGTCACGGCTCCCGCTGGCAAGCAGCCGGCCGTCCGGGCTGAAGACGACGGAGTAGGCGGAGTCGGTGTGGCCTTTGAGGGTGGCGAGTTCGCGGCGTTCGCGCACGTCCCACAGCTTGATGGTATCATCATCGCTTCCGCTGGCAAGCAGGCAGCCGTCTGGGCTGAAGGCGACTGGATAGACCCCCTCGGTGTGACCCGTGAGCGTGGTGGGTTCGTGAGTCGCTGATGCCGATTGAGCCCCGGAGACCGAACTGAAGTCGAGTTCGCGCACCGCGTCTTGGCTGTCGAATAGCGTCGCGCGGGCGACCATCTGCTCGGCTTTGCCGAGCCGCGTCTCAAGTTCGCGTCTGACCGACTGCGCTTTCTCGCCAATGTAGACGAGCGAGTCAATCTCCCGGCGCTTTTCGGCAAGGAGCTCCGTCGAGCGGGCCAGCGCATCGGCGCGCAGCCGCTCTAGCAAGGTGGCCACGGTGTCGCGCATAGATGCGAAGTTCGGGTCGTCCGCTGCGTTCAGGCTGTACCGACGGTCGACTGCAATTGCCTGTTCCAGAGACGCTGCCGCTTCATCTGGCCGGGCCAGAAGGGCGAGGCCGGTTGCGGCTTGGTAGTGTGCTTCGCCCAGCTTGGGCCTGAGCTTGGCCGCATCAAGGGCGAGCCGGATTGACTCGTCGAGCAGCTTGTCAGACTCGGGCTTGTCGCCGGCGAGTGTCGCCTCGCCAGCGAGCAGGTAGCAGGCGATTGCCGCATGCAGGTGCGATTCAGCGACGCTGGCCACGGCCGCGGGCAGAAATGCGACCTCGGCCCTCCCGTACTTGGCCGCAAGGAGGAGGTGCCGACGTGCCCTCTCCAGGTCAACCACATTGTCGTCCTCGTCCCTTCCGTAGAGGTAGAGCCGGCCAATCTGGAGCTCTGTCAGGTAGTCGGTGTCGTTCTTCTCTTCGGACTTGTGGAAGGCCTCGAGCGCCTTGTCGAGCAGGCCGCGCTCAAGTCGCTCGCACCCGGTTCGGTAGAACTCACGGGCCTGAGTCAGGGCCGGGTTTTCGAGTGTCTTGTGGATCGCGTCGAGCCGCTCGACCACGCCGAGCAGTTGCTGGTTCTGCACTTGTAGCTGGGCAATCACCAGCCCGATGTTGTAGCCGAAGCTGGCGTTCAGGTCTTCGATGGATGAGCGGACACTGTCCAAGCCCTGCGACAAGACATCGAGTCCCCACTCCAGGGTTCGGTTGACCGCGTCGAAGCCGCAGCCGAACTCCCGACGAAGTGCTTCATCGCTGGCAAGAGTCGCGAATGTCTGCAGTGCTGTCGCGGCGAGATTCAGTTTTCCATACCGGGCAATGGTCTTCGCAGTCTCGTCACCAGAAAGCTTCACGGCGCCCGTGATGTCGCGAACATAGTACTCGCCCTGCACGTAGTCGGAGTAATGTAACCGACCGAAGGGATAGAATGAAGCCATTGGCTAACCTTCTCTTTCGGCAGACGTCCTTACCCGGCGTTGCGAAGAGTGACTATCGCGAGTCTCCATTGGGGATTTCGGGGACATCTTATCTCGTTTCCGTCACGGCTGGGCGACCTTGTGCTGACATAGACAGACTGCATCTTAGAATAGCGGCAGGCATTTGTCAAACGCGCGGGCGGGGTTGCGGATAGGCGAGGCAATACGCTTGCGGCGGGGCGCGGGCCGAGAAAAGGACTGAGGACGGAGGAAAGAAGCTGGAGGAGGGAAGACGGAGGATGGAGGAAGGAGGACGGAGGAGGAGGAAGAAAGACCGAGGTCGGAGGATGGAGGATTCACGTCAGGACCTGAGGACGGAGGACGAGAAAAGGAGTGAAGATGGAGGAATGAGGATGGAGGAATCCGGAAAGAGAGTGGAGGA
>CAIVTL010000597.1 GCA_903908785.1 Caldifarciminota bacterium
GAGTTCGCTTGAGATTGCCGAGGCCGTTCTTGACTACCTGGGCCGGCCGAAGAGCCTCATCCGGCACATCAATGACCGGCCCGGACACGTGACGCGGCTGGTGTGCAACCCGGCCAAGGTTGCGCGGGTGCTGGGCTGGAAAGCGCGGACCGGGTTCGACGCCGGGCTCGGGAAGACGCTGGATTGGTACGAGGCGAACGAGGCCTGGTGGCGGGCAATCACGCGCCGCCCGGTCTACCGGGAATTCTACCACCGATGGTACGAAGGCACGCTCGGGGCGGCCAAGTCCGAAGTCCGAAGTACGAATGACGAAGTTGCCGACCGGAAGTCCAAAGTCCAAATTCCAAAGCCCAAAGTCGGCGCGGGGCGGGCGTTGTGAGAAAAGCGGGGGCGCGGGTGTCCGCTTCGGTCGAGGACGGGCTGCGCGACATCCGGGCCGGGCGCTTCGTTGTGGTAGTTGACGACGAGGGACGCGAGAACGAGGGCGACCTCGTTTGCGCGGCCGAGAAGATTACGGCGGACAAGGTCAATTTCATGGCCCGGTATGGTCGCGGGCTCATCTGCGTGCCCCTGACCGTAGGCCGGTGCGAGCAACTCGGCCTGCCGCTGCAGACCGAGGGCAACACGGCCTTGCACGGCACCGCCTTCACTGTCTCGGTTGATGCGGCCAAAGGCACGACCACCGGTATCTCGGCGCATGACCGGGCCGTGACAATCAAGGCGCTGGTGAACCCGAAGACGAAGCCTCCGGACCTGGCGCGGCCCGGGCACATCTTCCCACTGATTGCCCAGGACGGCGGAGTGCTGGTGCGGGCCGGGCATACCGAGGCGACCGTGGACCTGGCGCGGCTGGCAGGCCTCGGTTCGGCCGGCGTGCTGTGCGAAATCATGGCCGATGACGGCACCATGGCGCGGCTGCCCGCCCTCGCGAAACTGGCGCGTCGGTTCCAGTTGAAGATTGTCACAATCAAGGACCTGATTGCCTTCAGGCGACAGCAGGAGAAGCTGGTGCGGAAGGTCGTCGAGACCGTGCTGCCGACCGAGTACGGCGATTTCAAGGCCATTGTCTACGAGGACGTGGTGGAGCCATACGCCCACATCGCACTGGTCAAAGGCGACGTCCGGGGCAGAGAACGGGTGCTGGTGCGGGTCCATTCCCAGTGCCTGACTGGCGACGTGTTCCATTCGCTCCGTTGCGACTGCGGGGCCCAACTGGCGCTGGCCATGAAGATGATTGCTCAGGAGGGCCGGGGCGTGGTTCTCTACATGCGACAGGAGGGGAGAGGAATCGGCATCGAGAACAAGCTGCGGGCGTACGCCTTGCAGGACCAGGGGCTTGATACGGTGCAGGCTAACATCGCGCTCGGGTTTCCGCCCGACCTGCGCGACTACGGCATCGGCGCGCAGATACTCTGCGACCTCGGGCTGACAAGCATCCGGCTGCTGACCAACAACCCCCGGAAGATCATCGGGCTGCGCGGGTTCGGGCTCGACGTGGTGGAGCGGGTGCCGATTGTGGTCCGGCCCGGCAAGAAGAACCTTCGTTATCTCGTCACCAAACGGGACCGACTCGGACACCTGCTCGGTGACCTTGAGAAAGGAGTCTAAGGATGGAAACCAGGGAGTTTAAGGGCAGGCTCGACGCCACCGGCCGCAAGTTCGCGGTCGTGGTGTCGCGGTTCAACGACCTCGTAGGAAAGCAGTTGCTCGCCGGCGCGCTCGACTGCCTCGAGCGGCATAACGCTAAGGCGGTTGACATCGTCTGGGTGTCGGGCGCCTTCGAGATTCCGGCAATCGCGCTCCGGCTGGCCTCGGCCAAGAAGTGCGACGCGATCATCGCGCTCGGCGCGGTCATCCGTGGCGACACGCCCCATGCCGAGTACATCTCGGCGGAAGTGGCCAAGGGTCTTGCCCACGTCTACCTGAAGACCGGCGTACCGGCGACGTTCGGGGTCATTACCTCGGACACGCTGGAGCAGGCGCTGGAGCGGGCCGGCGCCAAGTCCGGCAACAAAGGCTGGACCGCGGCCCTTTCCGCAATCGAAATGGCCGACTTGGAGAAGCAGGAACTAGCGTAGAACGCAAAGTGCAAAGGTCAAAGTAGAAATGATAAAATGCCCGAACGGACACGCGCCGCTGTGCGCCCGCCCGCCGTTCATCCTTCATACTTCCTTCTCCATTCTTCCCCGATGACGCACAGGCGGCTGGCGAGGGAGTGTGCGCTGGAAGTGCTGTACCGGCTTGACCTGGTCGGCGACGAGCCAGAGCAGACGATAGCGGAGATTCTCCTGCGCAAGAACCCGTCGGAAGAGGCCGAGACCTACCTGCGCCGGCTGGTGGAATCCGCGCAGGGTAACGAGAAGGAGATTGACGTCAGCCTGCGCAAGCACCTCAAACGCTGGCGGCTGGAGCGGCTGACCGTGATGGACCGGGCGATTCTCCGGTTGGCGGTAGCCGAGATTCTTTTCTTCGACGACGTTCCGCCCAAGGTCTCAATCAATGAGGCGGTTGAGGTAGCGAAGAAATACGGCGACGACGAGGCCGGCAAGTTCGTCAACGGAGTGCTGGACAGTATCTTCCGAGAGGCGGAGGCTGCCCGGGGCCCGGAGTGAAGTTCGGCATCTTCTCGGACGTGCACGGCAATCTTGAGGCGCTCGACGCGGTCCTGCAGTTGCTGCGGGACAAGGGTGCGACGCGGTTCGTCTGCTGCGGAGATATCGTCGGCTACGGGCCCGACCCCAACCTCTGCGTAGAGACCATCCGACGCATGCATTGTGCCTGCGTCGCGGGCAACCACGACTACGGCGCGGTGGGCAAGGTTCCAATTGACGGCTTCAACTCGGCCGCGACCCAGGCCCTGCTCTGGACGCGGGACCAGCTCACCGACTCGAACCGGCTCTACCTTGAGAACCTCTACCTGATTGACGAAGAAGACCCGCTGCTCATCGTCCATTCGTCGCCGTCCGCGCCGGACGGCTGGGAATACGTTTTCACGTTGCGCGAGGCAGAGGAGGAGATGGACTGCTACTCGGGCTGCATCTGCGTGGTCGGGCATTCGCACTACCCGTTCGTGGTCGAGCGCACGCCGGGAGAGCCGGCCCGGATGGTCCGGCAGGACCACTTCGAAATTCGGCCTGATACCAAGTACTTCATCAACGCGGGCAGCGTCGGCCAGCCCCGCGACGGGGACCAGCGCGCGTGTTGCCTGCTCTTTGACGCCGGTGCGGAGAGCATGACGCTCTTTCGCGTTCCCTACGACATCCAGGCGGTTCAGCGTAAGATTCGCGCGGCCGGCCTGCCCGAGTTCCTCGCCTCCCGGCTCGAGATCGGCCGCTGAGCCGGCCCCTCGACTCCGGACCCGGTCGTAACCGCAGACTGCGCGGATGACGCAGCTGGCCCGGGCAGGACGGAACCGGAGAGGAAATCCGCAGATTTCACAGATTACATAGCGCGGCCTCGGAGGCCGCAAGTCAAAGTGCAAAATGCAGATACCAAAATGCAAAATGCCCGACCGGCCGTCATTCCGTTCGTTTCTGCGGCGGCGGAGCCGCACGCAGCGAGGAATCTCGACCCTTCGGCAAGCTTGGGCAAGCTCTGCCCCGTCGACAGACGAGATTCCTCGTCGCTCCGCTCCTCGGAATGACATCTTCGCGGA
>CAIVTL010000598.1 GCA_903908785.1 Caldifarciminota bacterium
AACGGTTCCCCAAATCAGTTAGGGAACCACAGTAATCGCCACAGTCAGGCTGGCTGCTGAATTGGCTGTCGCCATAGTTTGTTGTGTAACAACTACTTACGCCTGCACTGTCGTTCTTGACTGAATGGTAACGGCGGCATAAGATGTTTCTGACGATGTCGCTGGTGCGAGTGTCGTTTCGGGTGCTGCTCAGGCCATGTTTGCTGCGGCGGCTCGACGGGTGTGAGGCTCTGTGGTCGAGCCGGTCTGTGCTGCCGCACGTTGAGTTGCGACCAGTGCTACGACATCGGAGGAACTCCGAAGGATTGGTCAGGAAAAGGAGGAAGTGAGATGAAAGACCCAATAAGACGGAAAGAGAACTGGGAAGCGAAGTACAACCTCGACCGTGTCAAGCAGACCCTCGAGGCGAAGCGGGCGAAGATGGCGGAGCACTACGAAACGGCCGTCGCCGCCATGTGGGCCAAAGAGACCAAAGTGCGCGAGACCCTGAACGCGTGCGGGGTCAATACCATCCAGTACGTGCCGTATCTCAACTTCGGCCGCCAGCTCTACAAACTCACGACCCAGCGCGAGATTTCCGGCAACAGCGCCGCCATCGAGGCCCAGGTGTTACTTGAAAAGTGGGCTCGTCGCGGCCTCAACCCGGAAGTGCTGGCCAAGATCCGCTACGACGTGTTCAGCATCGGCGAGCCCGCGAAGAAGTAGCCTCGCGCCCGACCACCATCGTCCCCGGCGAGTTGAGTCGGGCGAGGGACGTCGGGCGGGGGATTGACAACCGCCGGTTCAGGCCGATAATCTGAACGGAGGTACGATGCGAATACTCGCTTTTGCCGCTGCCGTCTGTTCCGCTCTGGCCGTCACGTCACTCTGCCCTGGGCAGGAACTGGAGAAAGTCATTCCCCTGCCCGATACGTTCCTCGGCGGTGACTGTGGAGAGTTCGCGGCGTACAACCCGGCGAACAACCAGTTCTACGTGGCCGGCTCGGGTGACTCAGTCGTGATCGCGATAGATGGCACAACGTTCGCCAAAGTCGCCACTCTGCACTTCCCGGGTTGCGTCTTGGCAATTGGCTGCAATCCAGCAACAAACAAGATATACGTCGCGGTCGACGGCGAAGAGGTGGTAATCGCTGACGGCCGCACCAACCGGATACTGACTTATGTAGCAGTCGGCTACGGCCCGGTCGCCTTCGCCTGCGACACGCTCGCTGACAAGGTCTACTGCGCGAACTACGACCTCCCCGGAAGCATCACCGTGATTGACGGAACCAATGACCGCGTAATGGAGACCATTGACCTCGGGGACGCAAGGCCGGCCGCGCTCTGTTGCGTGCCAAGTGCAGGCAAGGCGTACTGCTGCACAGACATGGGGCCCGTGGTCATAGACTCAGGAACCGACAGCATCATCGCTTGGACACGCACCGAAGAACCGATAGAACCCCTCGGGGTTGTCTGGAGTCCGGTACAGAATCGGGTCTACTTCGGCGCAGAGGAAACGCTGTGGGTCGTGGACGTCGCCTCCGACTCCGTGCGCGCGCGAATCGCGCCCGGAGAAGACTGGTATTTCACAGGCGGGCTGGTCTATGGCGCTGCGCTCGACCAAGTGTATACGATGGACGACGAACGCGGCAACCTGCTGGTGATTGACTGCGGCAGTGATTCCATCATTGACGACATCCCGTTTGCCTGGGAACCTCCCGACGACCTCGGTGAATTCTGCGCCGACCCGTTCGTCGGCAGGGTCTACTGCGCAGAATGGGGCGAAGACAGCAGCTACGTTGCCTGCTGCGACGTGGAACCCCGGGAAGTGACTCACATTGCGGCCGGACTCGACCTGATAGCGCTGGCCGCGAGCACGCGGGAGCGCAAGCTTGTGTGCGTCGACTACTGCGCAAGAGACGCGTCGGTCCTGAACACCGATGATGGCAGCTTGCTTGCCACGGTGGAACTCTGCAATTGGACGGACGTGGTCGTTGCGAGCCCGAACGCTGACGAGATCTACGTCGGCTGCCAGCGTGGTGAGCTGTTCGTGCTTGACGCGGAGACCGGGAGGGCGCTCGCCCGCTTTGACTTCAACGGTCAGGTCGAGGCACTGTGTGCCGGCGCGGGGGGCCACAGGCTCTACTGCGCCAGCGGCGCTTGGATGTCGACTGCGCCGGACTCAGTGCGCGTGATTGATGCGGATGCCGACACACTGGTCGCGCAGCTCACGGTAGGTCAAGAACCTGTGCAGTTGTATCCGGACTCGTTACGCAGGAAGATATACTGCCTCAGCCAGTCAGACACGACCATTCCAGTGCTGTGCGAATCGACGGGGTCCATCAAGAACGCAGTCATCCTTGGTTTCCGCCCCGAAGCCGCCTGCCTCGACCCTGCCTCCGGGAGGCTATACGTCACCTCTCACGTCTCCGACGCACCGACGCAGGACCTCGTAGCGATTGACTGCGGTTGCGATTCGGTTGTCGCGAGCATCAAGCTCCGCGACGGTCACCACGCCATTTGCTGTAATCCGAGTCGCAAGGAGGTATACGCCGCGAACGTGGCGCGCGACACAGTGTTGGTGATTGACTGCATCACGGATAGCATCAGTGCAACGATAGAGGTAACAGGCGGACCGGGTGGTCTCTGCTACGACCCGGTTCACGACCGAGTGTATTGTGCGCTCCGTTTGAATGGCGAGGTCGCGGACATCGACTGCGCGACCCGGACCGTGAGGTCACGCATTCCGGTGGGCGGGTACGCTGCCGGACTCTGGTACAACCCGGGCAGTGGGCATCTTTTCGCCACGGTCGGAAGTGCCGTTGTGGTCCTTGACCCGTCGACCGATTCGCTCATCGCCACGATTCCGGTTCGAGGCCGGCCGAATGGATTCGCCGGTAGTCGTTCAGGAGAGCGCGTCTACGTGAACTGCGACAACCCATTCATCAGTGTCATCCGCGACCGGTTGCCGTCAACCGCTACGACCGGCATCTACGGCTCGACGCTGTTCATGGGCCGTGTCTTCCTCCGGGGCAGCGACCCGGCGCAACTGGTGA
>CAIVTL010000599.1 GCA_903908785.1 Caldifarciminota bacterium
AATCCCAAACTCCAAATCCTAAATCCCAAAGCCCGCGCAGGACGCGGGAAATCACAAGCACCAAACCCCAAATCCCAAACCGGGAATCCGAACAGTCAACGCAGTCTGCGGATAGTTCGGTTCGGTCTTGGCGGTTCACATTTCCGACTAACGATTGACGAGTGTCGATTGCCCCGGGCGGACGACTCGGCGTCGGTTTCTGGGCGCGGGCTGAGGCTGTTACAGGGCTTTCTGGTAGATGCGGAAGCGCTTGACTATCTGGCCGCCCATGCGTTCCATCTCGGCCCGCATTTTGAGGTTGGTCTCGAGTTCGTGGTGGCTGTCCATCATCTCGAACCCGGCCGCGATTGCCGAGCGCAGCATTGCCCCGCCCAACAGCACGTCGAGTCCCCGGCCCCGGCAGTCTTCGTGTATCGAGCCGAGCAGCAGTTCGAGCTGCTTCGTCTTCTTCATCGCGGCCATGATTTGCAGGATGCCGAACGGGAACAGGTGACCTTTGCACTTGCGCAGGCCGACGTTCATGCTGGGGATGCCGATGAAGAACCCGACGACGTCGTCACCCTTGAGCACCATCTTTATGAATCGCAGGTCGATGACCGGCAGGTACTGCCTGGCCAGCGCGTCAATTTCGGCGTCGGTCAACGGCACGTAGCCATAGATGTTCTGGTAGGTGATGTTCATCAGGCCGAGGATGCGGTTGATGTAGGGCTTCAGTTCTTTCTTCGTCGCGAACTCGACCAGTTTGAACTCGGACTGCCGCGCCACGCGCGCGGCTATCTTCTCGTAGAACTCCGGCAGCTTGTCCGGCGTCTTGACGATGTAATCGACGTAGTCCACTTCCTTGGCGTAGCCCGCCTCGTCCATGAGTCGGACCATGTACGGGAAGTTGTGGAATGAAGCCAGAGTGGGCTCGTGGTCGAAGCCTTCGAAGAGGAACCCTTGCGGGTCCTGGTCCGTGAATCCCATCGGCCCGACCAGCTTCTTCATGCCGAGCCCGCGCGCCCAGTCCTCGATGAACCCAATCAGGGCGGAGAAGACGTCCTGCTCTTCGTAGCACTCGAGGAACCCGAACCGGCCGGTGCATTCCTGTCGCAGTTCGTTGCACCGCCGGTTGACGATGCCCATGACGCGGCCGACCACGTGACCGTCGCGCCGCGCCAGGGCCAGCACGGTATCCGCGTACTGGAACCCCCGGTTCTTCTTCGCGTCGAAGAACTTCCAGTCGTCCATGTAGATGGGCGGAATCCACAGGGGGTTGGTGCGGTTGACCTGCGCCGCCGCGTAAATGAACTCCCGCAGTTCCCGGCGGTTCTTGACTTCGGTTAGTGTAGGGGCCATTCGGGAATTTGGGGTTTAGGGTTTGGGGTTTGGGGTTTGGCTCTTCTTCTGAGCTTTCTTTGCGTCCGAGTCCATGAACGAGAACAGAAAGCCGGGGACCCAGCGCTTGGCCAGCCACGAGACCTTGTTCATGAAACCGGGGACAATCATGAACCGGTTGTGCTCCATCCCCTTTATCATCGCCGCGGCGACCTGCTCCGGCTGCAGCAGTCCGGCGTTGCCGCTGATGGCGCGGGTCTCGGGCGGCTTGGTCAGGTTCTCCTCGGCAAGCTGGGGCGTGTCGGTGTCCGGCGGGCAGAGAATGGAAATCTTGATGTTGTGCTGCTTCAGCTCGGCCCGGATGACCTCGGAGAACCCGATAATCGCAAACTTGGAGGGAGCGTAGGCCGCATAGCCGAAGACACCGATGAACCCAAGGGTCGAGCTGACGTTGACGATGTTGCCGCCTCGCTCTTTCATGAACGGCATCAGGGCGGTGACCATGTTCCGCACCCCGAAGAAGTTGGTGCGCATCTCCTGTTCGTAGGCCTCATAGGGCGTCTGTTCGATGTAGTTGCACCAGACGCCGCCGGCGCAATTGACGAGGACGTCGGGCGTGCCGAAGCTGCGGGCGGTCGCGGTCATCTTCGCGTCGACGTCGGCGTGGTTTCCCACATCCAGTTGCACGGTAAGGAACTTCTGCCCGTCCGTGGCTTTCGCCGCCTGAATCGCGGGCAGCGCCGCGTCGAGCTTCTTCCTGTCACGTGAGATGATGACGACGTTCGCGCCCGCGCCGGCGAACTGCTTTGCCGCGGCCAGGCCGATGCCGCTCGAACCGCCGGTGATGTAAACCGTCTTGCCTTGATAGGATTTCATGGCTGGCCGCCTCCGCGTGTGTACCGTGAGCTAGTAGGATTCATGGGCATTAGTCATTCCTGAACTACGCCTGATTATGAACCGCTTCCCGGCGAAGTCAACAGCGGCACGAGACACCGTGAAAGGACAAAGTGGTAAGGACAAAGGACAAAGCAACCGGGAAAGGCCAAATCCGCAAGGCGGAGTCGTCCGGCCTTCAGACTTTCCTCTTGCTTAGTCCTTTGGACTTTGTCCTTTGCACTTTTCGTGCAAGCCTTGGCGGCTTGTCGGCTTCAGGTTCGGGTGCAGAGGCGGCTACAGCGTCTCGATGATGCTGCGGGCTAGAGCGAGGGCCGCCTCGGGCGAGAGGCCGGTCGCTCCGGGCGAGAAGCAGGCGATGTCGCACCGGGTCGAGAAGTCGAGCACCCGGCTGACGATTGCCGCGTCCGCGCCCCGCCCGCCCAGCGCGGTGCGCAGTTCGTCGCCGGTCAGACCCGTGACCTCAACGTTGAAGCGGTCCCCGGCGTAGCCGATGACGGCACGGGCGAGCGCTGCGTAGAAGTCCTGCAGTTTCCCGGCGGCAAGGAATTCCCTCGATTCCCGCAGTCTGGCCCTCGCCCGCCTGCCGGCCCGTGACCGCAGCGCATAGCCTCGGTCCGTCTCCAGCCTTCTCCGATGCCGGCCCGCGACGGCACCGACCAGGAAAACCGTGATGCCCAGCGGGTAAAACAGCCATGACCACAATGGATTCACGACGGCCGACGCGAGCCGCGAGCATGAGGGCTTGTTGTGAAGAATGTCCGTGCCCGTAAGCCCGGCCCGCAACTCGGATTCGCCCGCCGGCCGGGTGCCGTTCACTCCGGTGGCCACGAACTCAATCCGCGGCGTAGCCAGCGTGTAGTAGGTGTCACCATCGGGACTGAAGAAGCTCATGCTGATTGCCGGTACGAAGTTCAGGCCGTCGGCCCGCGGAATCACCGAGTAGTTGAACACCCGCGTCCCGCCGTCGTCACTCGTCTGGAGATGCACGTCGGGCCCGAGCAGACTCACCCCGTCCGTGGCGCCGACCTGCGGGACGCCAATGGTGCCGATATTGCCCGCGCCCGATACTTTGACCCGAAGCGTAAGCGGCTCGCCGTTCGCGGACTTGTCGGCGCTCAGGTCCGCGGTCAGAGCGAAATCACCGACGCCGCCGCCGAAGTCCGCCGGCCTGCCGGCATCAGGCAGCGGATTGACGGTTATGCGCTGCGGAACCGATGACACGGTGAACGGCGCCGGCATCCCCTTGAACAGGCCGCCGGACACGGCAACAACTCCGGTCAGCGTCATCTTGTCGATTGTCAGCGCGCCAGGCTGGGTGGGGAACAACGTCGCCTGCCGGATAACTGCGGCGCTGCATGGCTGACTCTGGCAGGTCGCCGGGGACCAACTCAGGTCCCCGGCGTCGTCAAGCTTCGCGGCCCAGAAACCGGTGAACCCGGGCGCATCTTTCATCATCAGGCCGCCGACCCGGGTGCGGGCGAAAAGCCGGTAGGTAACCCGAACCTGCTCGCCAACGTAGACCGACGAACGGTCCACCGAGCACAAGAGCACGATGCCGTTCGCGTCGGTCCAGCGCGCGAGCGGCGGCACCGACTCGCCCGCGGCGACCACGTGCACCGTTATCGGCTGCGTCTGGCAGGTTGTACCCTGGTGGGTGAGACTGATCGGCCCTATCGTCAAAGTCCCGGTTCGTTTCGGCTCAAGAGTATAGACGAAGCCAACCGTCCGCTGCGAGGGCCCGGTGTCGGACCCCGGGTCGCTGGTGAACCGGCCCCACATCGTGCCGATGAGCTTGAAGTCGGCCATCCTCGGCAGGCGGGGCTGGGGCAGGCTGCTGACCCGCGCGCCGGTTGCGGTCACAGTCAGGAGCAGTCGCTCGCCCAGCGCCACCGTGGACCGGTCCACCTCGGCCGCAAGGTCCAGGCCGGTCGCGCCCGACAGGGCCGACGCCAGCAGCAAGAGGACCGAGATGACTGCCTTCACGCCCGGTCAGGGCCCGACGGCAAGCCGCACCGCAACTGACAGGGACGGATTCACGGCCGCCTGCCCGCCGGGCGGGCCGCCGCTCCCGTGGCCGCCGCCAAATCCACCCGGGCCCCCGCGCCCACCGCCGCCGGACTCAATCCCGCCGCCTTCGTGCGGACCTTGCGGCCGCATCTGCTCCCGCATCGCCCGGCGCGCCTCGGAGCTCAGGCCGGCGGTCACCGTGACGCTGAGGCCGTTCCCGGCCTGCACGCCCAGCGAGTAGTGCCCGAAAGCAGTGTCCCGCAACGGGACGCTGAACTCGTACACGCACATACCGTTCTCGTCCGAGAACCCGGCCGCCGGTCCCTGCGAACCGTCGGCCGGCACCGGTATGTCGTTCTTGTCGATGTCGGTCACGACCAGCTTGCCTTCCAACTCGGCCCGCATCGCGTCAATGTGTTGCGGCATTCCTCCCGGCGCCGAATCTGCCAGCCATCCGTGACCCTGGCCCGGCCGGGCGCGTTCCGGTCCCTTGGGCAGGCGGAAGCTCATCGTCCGCTTGCGGGGACCGGTTACACGGAGGGTCAGGCCGCCTCTGCCGGCGGCCCGGGACCACTGCGGGTCATTGGCCCGGAACCTCGCAATCACGTACAGCCGCTCGGCATCGTTGGCCACGGACAACTGTAGTCCATCTTTCATCGTGGAGCAAACCTGCTTGTCGGCCCAGTCGTCGGCAGTGCCGTTGGCCGTCACCGTACTCGGTGCCCAGCCGCTGGCCAGCCGCGCCGTGGCACAACCGGCAGTGATTGCCGTCGCCGCCGCGGCGGCGAACACGGCTATCAGACGTAAGTGAGTTTTAGGCTGCATATCTCTTTAGACTCGCGAGTCGGCGGAAGGCTGCGGCCGAAGCGGCACGAGTCACCGTGCAAGGACAAAGTGGTAAGGACAAAGGACAAAGCAATCTGGCGAGGACGCCAAAGACGAAGTCGTAAGGACAAAGTCCTGAAGCCAGCGACATTCACATCTGCGTTCATCTGTGCTACAAGCGTGCAGGGT
>CAIVTL010000600.1 GCA_903908785.1 Caldifarciminota bacterium
AGCGCAAAAAAACCCTCACTGCCTAGCGTGAAGGCATCCGCGACCCCATCCGGGGGCGAGTATAGCATGAGGGAGTGGCGTGGTCAAACAGGGTCGTTGTGACCGTTACCGTTTGGGGACTACCTCCCCCAACCCCTCCGGCGGCCAGTCGAGCACCTGCCCCCGGCAGATCTGCGCCATTGGCACCGTGCTCACGTCGTAGCCGACCAGTTCCAACGGACACATGCCCCGAATCCGCTGCTGTGCGTCCTGGGTGAAGGGCGTGAAGCGGTAGCACCACTCGAACACTGCCAGGTAGGTCTGCGCCGTCTCGCTGCGGTCGAAACCGCAGAAGTTCTGGTCGTGCTGCGCGAAGCGCCGGATCACCAACGCGGTCGTGTTGTTCGTCATTGGAATGCGGTCGCTCTCGATGGCGTTGACCAATGTCGGCCAATGGCGTTCCAGACTGGCAAACACCGCTTCGCCCATCAATACCTTCGCCAAAACTGACCGTGAACGCGCATGGCTTTTGTGGTACCGTTGGTTGCTTATAACGCGACAACGGAAGAACCACAAAAGCCATGGACGCCATGCTACCATTGCTCGTTTGCCTCATCCCTGAGGTTCGCATGACAACCCTGCGCCAGCTTGTCCAGATTGTGCGTGCGATGCTCGCGATGACGGGACGAATCACCATGCGGGGCCTCTCCCGCTGGACGGGTGACGGTGGCAGCTATCGCACCATCCAGCGCTTTTTTCATACCACCTTGCCGTGGGCGGCGCTCCTCTGGTGCTTCGTGCGTACCCATCTGCTCACTTCGGGTGAGGACGTGCTGCTGATCGGCGATGAATGTGTCACCACCAAAGCGGGGACGGAGACGTATGGGGTGGATCGTTTCTTCTCCAGCATCGCTGGGAGACCCGTGCCGGGGGTCTCGCTGTTCGCGCTCGCCCTGGTCAGTCGGCGCGACCGGCAAGCGTTCCCCGTCGCGATTGAGCAGGTTGTGCGGGAGCCGGTCACGCTACCTCTTCCACGCCCGGCTGCCGCCAAGCGGAAACCCGGTCGTCCGCAGGGGAGCAGCACCCACGCCAAGGCCGATGCGCCGCTGAACGCCGAACACACCCGCATCAGTGCGATGATTCAGGGTCTCGTGACCCGTATGCGCTCGTATGTCACGGTGACCTATCTGGTGCTTGATGGGCATTTTGGGAACCAGAATGCCGTGTTGATGGCACGTCGGCTCGGCTTGCACCTGATCTCCAAGCTGCGGAGCGATTCCGCCCTGTACTATCCCTATGATGGCCCCTACGCCGGACGTGGCCCGCGTCGAATCTACGGCGACCGGATCGACCCGACCGCCATTCCGGAGCGTTTCCTGAAACAAACCACCGTGGAGGATGGCGTTGAGACGCGGATCTATCAGATTGAGGCGCGTCATGAGACGTTTGACCAACCGCTGAACGTGGTGGCGATGGTCAAGCGGCATCTGACGACGGGCAAGCGAGCCCATGTCTACCTCTTCAGTACGGATCGTACGCTGGCCTGGGATGTCCTGCGTGACGACTACCACTTGCGTTTCCAGATCGAATTCGTGTTCCGCGATGCCAAGCAATACTGGGGCTTGGAGGACTTCATGGTCATCAAAGAAGCCGCCGTCACGAACGCCATGAACCTGGCCTTCTTCATGGTGAACCTGAGTCGTCGTCTCATGCGGGATCGTCAGGACACCGACCCGAACCGCAGCGTGCTGGATCTCAAGGCGCACTACCGAGGGCTTTCCTATGCGGAAGAAGTGATTAAACTCCTTCCGGAAAAACCAGAGCCAGGTTTATTGCGTCGGCTTCTGGCGCAGGTCACGGGGCTTGGGCGTATCCATCGGCTCCCCGTTGACCGGCTCACCGGATAATTGGCGAAGGTATTGTTCTTATGAACGCAAATAATACGGCCGTTGAACGCTACCTCAGCGGGCGGCTGACCGACAGCATTGAGCTTGTCCACTGAATCAGGGTTGCCGCATAAGCTGGGTACGTCGGCGGTAAACGAAGCGCAATGCAAAGCGGAGGTAAGGCTTTCGTCGGTTGAAGCCTTGCCTCCGCTTTACGACCTGGATAGGCTTGTTATATCCGG
>CAIVTL010000601.1 GCA_903908785.1 Caldifarciminota bacterium
CCTTGATAACCTGCTTGACCCTGGTTGTGTCAAGGCCATCCTCGACGTGTCTCAGGACACGATAGCCCCGCCGGTTGATCCACTGTAGCATAGCACTGAGCGAATCGTTGCCGGACCACCTGCTTGGGACGATAGCCAGGTACTCATGAGCGGCAGCGTCAAATTGGGCCGGGGGCAGGTTTAGCTCTGGCCAGTTCGCCACGAGACGCGAGTACATCGGAATCATCCAACCCGTCACCGTCTGCGGATACGCTCCGCCCGAGAAGTCCACCCTGACGACCATCCTCGACGCGACCTTCATCGTGCCACGGCCGGGGTTGACTTGAACCGGATAGACGTGGATACTCGCCACGCCTAAGTCGTGCCACCCGGCCGTCTGTAGGACAGCCGCTTCCGTCGCCGGGTAACATTCGTCCTGAGCATAGTAGACCTGGTCGAAGACGAACTCGTCCGGTTGGTGCCCGATTGGAACCGGCGGTTGGAGTGGCATCACTGGCGTGACTTCGAACTCCTGAGTCTCCATTGAGACAAGATGGACACTCACCCGGGCTCCGGTTGGTATCGCGAGCAGCACCGGTATCATCGGGACCTCCGGTCGCCCGACGGTAAGCGGTGCAGGTTGTCCACCCGGGAAAGTCACGCGCGAGAAGTCCCGACCGTCTCGGTGCTCGACCGAGACTTCGACCCCTGGTACGGTCACCTCGAACGTCGTACCTGCGGCGCTCTGGTCCAAGATGTCAACTCTGGCTTGCCCCGCGCCACCTGCCGCTTGATACCATGCGGCTAACCCAGAACCCGCGAGAATGAACGCAAACACCGACACAATCACCAAAGACTTCATCTCTACCTCCTAGAGACCGGCTTGGCCGGTCTACCTGAGCTTCACAACCTTGGTGTGTTCTCTCGAACCCTCCTCCCTCGTGACGTAGACACCTGGACTCAGCCGGCTCAGGTCGTTGGTCCCCGGCCGAAGCACGGCGACGACCCGACCGCAGAGGTTCATAAGACTCGCGGGCCTGTCACCCGCCCAGTTGAGCGTCCCCGAGATGATGCTGGCGGTCGCGCGGCGCGGGCGGAGGGATGGAAGCCCGCTCTCGCCGATGCCAACGCTCGTATCCCTTATCACGTAGACCGCGCCATCCATCGCATCCGCGATGTACACACGCGAGTTCGTCTGGTTCCAGCAGATGGCATCGCTGCTTCGGCCCATAGGGATTGTCGTCAGCAGCGTATCCGCGCGCGCGTCAACGACCGGTGCCGGGTTTCCGGTTGCGTACGCCTTCGCCTTGACCGTGTCGCAGACCCAGATCCCTGCAGAAATCGCCAGGCTGTCAACGACAGCATGCGTATAGCAGTCTATGACGCTTAGGCCCGGACCGCGCGTTGCATAAAGCTTGTTCTGCAGCGGGACGGCACAGACATCGAAGGCGTACCCGGGTATCTGTGCCACCACGGAGTCGCCCGTCGGCGAGAGCGCGTAGGTCGCGTAGCGTGCCGCAACGTAAACAAGATTGTTCACCGGGTTCCAGCATATGGCGTATGGCTGGTTGCCGACCGGCCGACGTTCAGTGACCTCGTCGGTCGTGCAGTCCACCACGAACACCGTGTCGGATTCAGCGTCGCACCTCGAGGAACAGAACACCTTATTCGAAACTGGATGCCACAGCACAGTGTACGGTACGTTGAGCTCCCCAAACGAAACCTCTGCCACCAGCGAGTCGGCCGCCCCGTCATAGACACGGACCATGCGGTCCTCGATGCAGACGACGTACAGCTTGTTCATCGACGCATTGAAGGCCATCCGCGTGGGCGAGCCGCGCATCCGCACCTTCCGTATGAGCGAGTCGCCAACGCCGTCTATCACGCTGAGCCAGTTCGACTCGGCCGACGCACAATAGACCTTGTTGTTGACTGAGTTCCAGCACAGCGAGACCGGGTAGTCTGCAACGGCAACGGTAATAAGCACCTGGTTCGACGCGCCGCTTATCACGGTAACCGACCCGCTCTGGCTGTTGGCCGTGTAGACCTTGTTGCTGGCCGGGTTCCAGAGCACGTCCAACGGCGAGCCTCCAACTGGGATGACCGTCTCCAGAAACTGTCCGCGCCCCGCCGATGCGAGACCGAGTATCAGCAGGGCCGCGAACAGACAGTGCCGGGACTTGAGGTTCATGGTCTATCTTCCTCGGATACATGCTGCCGTGAATTTCGCATGATGTCAAGCTTCTTCTGCAATCTCGCCTGCCCGACATTCCTGGCCCGTGCCTCACGCCTGATACAGAGCGCGGCGGACGGCGGAATCAGTCCAATTCGCCGCGGAGGTCCATTTGGGCGAACAGGGCGATGACGACCTTCTTCATCTTGGTGAACGGCTCGGACGGGAGTCCGTGCTCCGATGCCCACGAGTCGAGTTTGGCTATGGCTTTTCCCACCAAACCGGACGGGCTCTATGTATACTATAGTACACATTCCGCGACCCTCCGAAAAGTGTCCTAACTTCACTATTCTCAATTCACTATTCACAATTCCCCTCGTTTGCCCTCCCCTACTCCCAGGGCAGGTTTCGACACACCTCTTGA
>CAIVTL010000602.1 GCA_903908785.1 Caldifarciminota bacterium
AGGCGGCGACGGTGCCGCCGGTGAGTTCGACGGCGTTGTGGGCGTTAGTCGTGAGGGTGTTGCCGGTGCCGATGGCTGACACGGCGCCGGCGGGCAGGCTGACCGGGTAGCCCGCGCAGTCGGCAATGGTGGTGTTGGCAAGGTAGCGAAGTCCGTCCCCAGCGGCCGTGACGCCTCGACCCGAACTCGCGCGCAGGCTGCAGGAGTCAATCACCGTCGCGCCCGCGTCGCAGCGGACGAGCGCGCCGGCGGCTCCCGCGTACTCGATGGTGCAGTGGCGGAGGACGTTGCTGTCCGGCATGGCGTTGGCTGAGTACTGGATGCCGCCCCACGCGCCCGGCCCGGGCGAGGGGTTAAGCGAGGTGATGATTATCGTCGAGTCGGTCGTGCCCCGCGCTTTGATGCCCGCGGGCGCGCGCGCGCCGACGGCGATGCTCGCGCCGTCCGCGACGAGCACGTAGACGCCGGGCCGGATGGTGAGATAGGCCTCGACGTCGAGGTTGGCGTCGATAATGTGGGGGCTGCCGGCGATGGCCCAGGTTTCGCCGGCGGCGATGGTCCCGCTGTGATGAGTGCCGGTGGCGGCGCTGACACGGATGGTCACCGGCGCTGACGTATTGCGGTTGCCGGCCGCGTCGCTGGCACTGCAGCGGAGGATGTGGGTCGTGCCCGGCAGCACCCCGACCGGGCTCCAGTCGAACTCGAATATCGGGCCGGCCGGAACCGTGTCGCTGCCGACGCGCGTGGAATCGACGTAGAAGTCGACGCGGGCCACGGCCTTGTTGTCGGTGGCGCGGGCACGGATGGTCGTGGTGCCGGCGATGCTGTCGCCGTCAGCGGGCGCGATGATGCTCACGTCGGGCGGGGTGAGGTCTTCGCCGGGACAGCCGGCGAGGAGGAGAAGAGTGAAGACGGAAGAGAGAAGAATGAGGAATGAGGAGCGGAGCGCGACAGGGGAAACCGTGAACCGTGCACCGTACACCGTACGCCGTTTTCCGTCAGTTTGCCGTCTGACTTCGTCCGCTCCGTGCCCCGTGCCCGCCACCTCTGACTTCTTACATCTTGCATCTAGCATCTGACTTCGCCCGCCGTCTACCAAATCTTGCCCACGTCGCGATAGCGCCAGGCGCTGCCTGCCCGTTCGAGGTAGACTTCCATACCCCGTCGGCGGTCGGACCGGCCGCGTGCGCCGCGCCCCGTCGGTGTCACGTCAACCGTCACCAGCGCCATGTCGCCCATCAGCCGGACCAGCGCCAGGCTCAGGAGGAACTGGGTTTTGGGCACGTGGCCGCCCTGCAGTATCTCCGGCATCGTAGTCCAATACGCCGGGAGGCTGTCGATGTGGAAGTCGCCCTCGCCCGGCCGGTTCTTGCGAATGAATACGACCGTGTCCGGCCGTCTGAACCCGGGGTGGAGGCGCGAGAGCCCCGGCTTGGAGAGCACGTAGCGCATCCCGACTTCGGCCGCGCGCACGAGCTCGAGCGAGTCGGTCTGGCCGTAGGTGAAGGTCGAATCGAGTATCCGGGACAGCCAGACGAGCTGCCAGCCACGGGGCGTGTTCAGCCAGTTCTGGTACACGTAGTTGTAGTCGCGCGCGCCGTCGAACACGAGCCAGCTCGAGACGTAGCCGGCCGGGCCGGTGATTTCCACCACCTTGTGGCTGCCGCGGACGATGCGGCGTCCCCGCGACCAGCGGGACAGGGCCGAGTCGAAGCTGGCAAACGAGTGCTCGTCGGTGAACGACGACGTGAACATCCGGTAGATGTCGCGCGAGCGGTTGCTGACCAGGGCTTCGGTCAGGCGTTCGGTCTGGATGGCCAGTTCGTAGTTGGACTTGAGCTTGGCGGCCGGGGAAACGGCAGAGGCCGCCCCTGCCAGCGTTGCGAACAGGAGCAGCAGGCGGCCTCTAAAGATACCCGTCATGATTCGGGCCGGAAACCGGCCCAGCGGGGTCTACCGGATTTGAACCGGCGATCTCTGCCGTGACAGGGCAGCGTGTTAAACCAGGCTACACTAAGACCCCAGTGACCAGCGCCCACAACCAGCGCGTGGCTAATCATATTCGGACGGGCGGCTAAGTCAAATCACGCCCGGCCGCACGACCAAGGACAAAGTGATAAGGACAAAGGACAAAGCAAGTTACAAAGGCGGAAAGCGCAAATCCAGGCTTCGTCCTTTTCTGGTTTCCCCATTGCTTTGTGCTTAGTACTTTGTCTTTTGGACTTGGCCGCGCGGCCCGCTTGACTTCGGCCCGCGTTGGCCGATAGTAGTTCTAACCGAGGAGTACTAGTGTAGTGCGTCACACGCTTCTTTACATTTGGCTATCTTGCGCATGATGCTCTCGACGGTGGCGATCCAGACGAATATGTGCGGATTCTGGTTGCTCGTGGCAATGTAGTCTGCG
>CAIVTL010000603.1 GCA_903908785.1 Caldifarciminota bacterium
CCGGATTCGATACGCCGCGCTCGGTTCCGGCTTCGGGTAGGCGGTTATCAGGTTGACCACGCCCGACATCGCGCGGCCGTATTCGGCCGAGAACCCACCGGGCATGAATATCACTTCGTCCGCCACGCTGCGCGAGAGCTCAATGCCGAACTCGCCGCTCATCGGGTCCACCACGCTCACGCCGTCAATCCGGTAGTCGACTTCGGTCGCCCGGCCGCCGCGCACGTGGTAACTCGATTCGGTCCGCGCCACGCCGGGCGAGAACACGGCCATGCCGCCCTGGAAGTATTCGGCGGGCAGGAAACTGATGTCCCGCGCGGGTATCGAGTACCGCGCGCCCACGACGTCTTTGGATACCATCGGCTTCTCGGCGCGCACTGTTATGCCGGGCACGTCGATGGTGGATGCGTTCAGCCGGAAATCCACTCTCGCGGTCCGGTCCGATTCCACCCGCACGTCGGTCACGCTCACCGCCTGATAGCCGAGCATCGAGGCCTCGACCACGTAGGTGCCGACTGGGACGTTAAGGATGACGTAGTACCCGCCCGCGTCGCTCGCCGCGCCCAGTTCCCGGCCGGTGATGACAACATTGGCCTGCGGTAGAGGCTGGCCGGTCGAGTCAAGGACCCGGCCGGCAATCTTGCCGGCCTCGCCGGCGCGTGCCGCGCCGAACGCCAGGACGAAAACGGCAAGGGCGACAACGGTGTTTCTCAATGCGTCAACACTCTAGCGCAATTCCGGCGGACAGGCAAGCGGCCCGCAGAGGCGTCTCCGCAGGCCGCTCGGAACTTCGATATCGCCGGTTCAGCTTACCAGTGCGATAATCAGACCGGTCATGAAGAACCCGCCAATTGCCGCTCCGACGCAGGCCGGACCGGTCTTCACGGTCGCATCCGGCCCGAGCGTTGGCGTCGAGACACCAAACATCAGCTTGAGCCCGGGCATCGACTTCGATTCCGGCTTGCCTTCGGCCCATTCATTGCTCGCCAACGTGTAGTTCAGGTACGCCGCGGCGATGATGCGGAAGTAGTATGTCCGCAACCCGAGCAGGCCCACACCGGCATTCAGGGAAAGCCCGTCATTCTTGTTGTTCTGCCACCTTCCGGCAATGGTGTCGGTCCAACTGAATCGCGTGATGCCGACACCGCCGCCGAAGAACGGCGCCCAGTCGCCCTTGCCCGCTACGTAGTTGCCCAGCAGGTCGAAGCTGATATCCGACTCGCTGTGGTTGCCGCGCAGCAGGCCCAACTGCAGCAGCGTCAGCATTTGCTGGGTCTCGAAGCTGACGGCCAGGTTCAGGTTCACGAGGTTGGTCGAGAAGTAGTCCGGGTACGGCTCATCGTGGGGCCGCGGTGTGACCAGGAAGTCATAGCCCGCGGTCAGAAACATCCCGGCATAGGGCTTACGCGGGTGCTTGAACTGCGGGTTGACCTCGGGCGAAGTCATCTTCTCCGGCTCAACGGTTTCGGAGTACGGCTTCCTCTCCACAATCGAACCCGCGATGCGGTCGGACATCATCGGGAACTCGTCCATCGGTGGCAGTTCGAGCTTGGACTGCCCCCGATTCGTTGGACACTTTCTTAAGCGGCATTGGCCTGTTTCTCGAAGTCGTTTGGGCTAAGATAGCC
>CAIVTL010000604.1 GCA_903908785.1 Caldifarciminota bacterium
CACTTCGCCATCTTCCTGCTGGGCACGTTGATCCTGCTGGCCGCAGGGCATCGGAAGAACCTCAGGGAACTCCTGCGGTTGGAAGCCGCCGCGATCCTCGGCATTGAAGAATTACTCGACCGCAAGCCGAAGGCGCTTTCGGGCGGCCAGCGGCAGCGTGTGGCCGTGGGCCGCGCGATCGTGCGCCAGCCCAAGGTGTTCCTGTTCGACGAACCGCTGTCGAACCTCGACGCCAAGCTGCGCGTCCAAATGCGCGCCGAGATCAGCAAGCTCCACACGCGGCTCCAGTCCACGATGATCTACGTCACCCACGACCAAGTCGAAGCCATGACCATGGGCGACCGGATCGTGGTGATGCTCGATGGCGAGATCAAACAGGTGGCCACGCCCTTGACCCTCTACGGAAAACCGGTCAACAAGTTCGTGGCCGGTTTCATCGGCAGCCCGCCGATGAATATGCTCGAGGCCCAGATCGTCGCCGAGAGCGGCACGCTCCACGTGCGCAATGACGACGGGAGCCTCGATTTGAACGTGGCCCCGGCCCACGCCCCCGCCCTGGAACCGTACGCCGGAAAAAAGGTCACGTTCGGTATGCGCCCGGAAGATATGTCCGAGAGCCCGGCCCAAGTGCCCGTGGCGGGGAGCAGCATCACGGCCAACGTCGAAGTGGTCGAGCCGATGGGCTCCGAGATCTATCTGTACCTGGATGTAAGCGGGAAGTCGATCACGGCGCGGATCAAGGCGCAACAGGAACCGGAAGTAAACACACACCACGTCCTGAACGTAGATATGAGCAAGGCGCACTACTTCGATCTCGATACAGAGCTGGCGATCCTAACAAGGAGTTAGAAGTTAGGAGTTAGGAGTTAGAAGCTCACCGCAGTCCTTAGGGATCACCAAAAAATAACCTTTCCATGTTGCAATAGACAAGGGGTTGCAGCCCCTTGTCCGGCGCGTTTAATTGTCAACTTTATTTTGTGGCAACCCCTTAGTCCAAAGGGAGAGACTTAAGCCTACGGACTACAGACTACGGACTACGGACTAATAATGAGCGTACTGGTCACCGGCGGGGCGGGATATATCGGAAGCGTGGCCGTCGAGCAACTGGCGGCCGCGGGCGAGCGCGTGGTCGTGCTGGACAACCTGGCCACGGGCCACCGCGATGCCGTGGCGGCCGCGGCGGTTTTCGTCGAAGGGGACATTCTCGACGGCGCGCTCGTGCAGCATCTTCTCGCCGGGCACGGCGTGGACACGGTGATGCACTTCGCCGCGTTCAGCGTCGTGGGCGAATCCTGCAAAAATCCGCGGAAGTATTTCGAGAACAATGTCGCCGGGGCCTTGTCGGTGCTGGGCGCCATGGTGAAGACCGGCGTAAAACACTTCATCTTGAGCTCGACCGCGGCGGTCTATGGCGATCCCGAGGCCGTGCCGATCACGGAAGACATGCCGACCCGGCCGTTGAACCCCTACGGTCTCTCGAAACGGATGATCGAGCAGGCCCTCGAGTGGTACGACGGGGCCTACGGGCTGCGCTCCGTGTCGCTGCGCTATTTCAATGCGGCCGGAGCCACCGAGGCGCACGGAGAAGACCACGACCCGGAAACACACCTCATCCCGAACGTCC
>CAIVTL010000605.1 GCA_903908785.1 Caldifarciminota bacterium
GAATCATCAGCCCAAGTGTGAATGACACGGTGCCGAGCCAGTTATTGGTGTAGCCGTCGCCCCGGTACTGGGGTACGTTCTGCTGGCCCTCCGCGCCGCCGCCGATGTAGCGGGCGTTGACGAAGGCGTCCACGGACTCGTTCAGGCTCAGGCCATAGCGCAGCGAGGCGTCGAGAATCGCGCCGCGGAAGCTCGACGCGACGTTGGTGCTGCCGGTCACGACCTTGCCCTGCGCGTAGAACCCGTCGATTTCCGTGCCGACCCACGAACTCCCGCCGATGGGCAGGCGGCCACGGAACCGGAGAATCGGCACCGGCCCGAGGTCATCGTACAAACGGGCGTTGCTCCCGTTCTTGGGAACAAACGAGATGGACGCGTCCCGCACCTGAAGCGATAATCCCACCGCGAGTTCACGGTCAGGCTGAGGCCAGAAGTCGTACTGGTAGCTGACGCGATAGAAGTCGAACCCGTAGCGCAGGTTCATCGGCGTGCCGGCCGGAAAGGTATCGGTGTCGAGCACAAGCGGTTTCTCAAGATAGGCCTCGGTCCGAACGTCGAGCGGTTGGTAGAGCAGAATGATGGTATGCCGGGGCTTCAGGTGCAGCTCGGCCGACATCCGGCGGAACGGGAACAGAACGTCCTGGCCGCCGTCGTGCACGTAGTCGAACTTGGTGCCCTCCTTGCCGAACTGGATGGTATGCTTGACTACGCCGACAAACCCCATTTCGGCAGCGAACCTGACCTCGAAAGAGTTGTCGGGGTTGTTGAGCCAAGAGCCAGCCGCCGGAGTCGCTGCCGCGACAAACAGCGGTATCAGAAGAAGATATCGGAAACGTAGCATTCGTACCTCCTGTGGATAGAACCTGGCAGTCTGTTCTGTTCTGCTGATTAGACTCCGAAACCGCCGGTTAGTATTCAGCCGGCAGTCCGCGCAGTTGGCTGTAGGAGAAAACCGGGCCGTCTTTGCAGACGTACTTGGAACCGAGGTTGCAGTGGCCGCACTTACCGATGCCGCACTTCATCCGGTTCTCCAGCGACAGGAACACATCGTCGGGCCTGAACCCGAGCGCCTCAAGCACCGGGTGGGTGAAACGAATCATGATGGGCGGGCCGCAGACCAGGGCGATGGCGTTCTTCGACGACGGAGCGACCTGCTTCAACACGTTAGGTACAAGACCCTCGGTCCTGGGCCACGGGTCCGAGCCAAGCTTGTCCACGCAGAGATGCAGGTCGATGTCAGAACTCGACTCCCAGGCCTTGATTTCATCCTTATACAGCAACTCGCCGGCCGACCGCGCGCCGTAGACGCACGTTATCTTGCCGAACTGTGGCCGCCGTTTCGGGTCGAGCAGATGAACGATGGTCGAGCGCAGGGTCGTGAACGAGAAGCCGCCGGAGACGATGACGACATCCTTGCCCTGCATCAGGTCGAGCGGGTAGGAGTTGCCCCACGGGCCGCGCATGCCGATGACCGTACCCGGTTCGAGCTCGTGCAGGGCGGTTGTGAACCCGCCGACGCGCTTGACCGTGTACTTGATGAACTCCTCGGACGGCGCGGAAGCGATACCGAACGGCGCTTCGCCCGTGCCGATGATGGAAAGGAATCCGAACTGGCCGGGAATGAACTCGAAGGCCGTGCGCGCACTGGCATCAACAAAGGATAGGTCGAAAGTCTTCAGGTCCTTCGCGTCGTTCTCGACGGTTACCTTCTCGACCCTGACATCGAGCGGCAGATACGGATTGCCCGGCATCTACTTCTTCTCCGCTGCTTCCGGCAGTTGCCTCGTCAGAACCTCTACGGTTTCGCGCACATCGATTCCGGCCGGACATTCGATGATGCAGCGGCCGCAGCCGACGCAGGATAGCTCGCCGACCATGTCCACCGTGTACTTGAACTTGTCCATCACGCGGTTGCGATAGCGCGAGCGCGCGGTCTGCCTCGGGTTGTGTCCGGACGCGTGCTGCGAGTAGATGCAGAACTGGCACGAATCCCAGACGCGGATGCGCGCGCCTCTCCCCTTCCGCTCCTCGTCGGTGACGTCGAAGCAGTGGCAGGTCGGGCACAGGAACGTGCACGCGCCGCAGTTCACGCAGGCCAGGTTCAGTTCATCCCAGACGGGATGCTCGAAGCCGCTATCGAGCCGCCGCTTGAGCGCGGCGGTGTCAATCGCCTGCGGCATTTGCTCCGCGCACTTCTCGGCAAGCTTCCTCTCAAGGTCGCCGATGGCCGGGTCGGGCATGTCCGCAATCAGCGCCGCACCCTTGTCGGTCACCGGTTCGGCCAGGTACTTACCGCCGATGTCGGTGAGCAACAGGTCCAGCCCCCGAGTGCCCGAAGGCGAGCCGCCGACCGCCGTACAAAAACACGTCTCAGCCGGGGTGTTGCAGGCAAAGCCGATAAATGTGGTTCTATCCAGCCGGGCCTTGAAGTACGGGTCGGTCTGGCCCTGGCCGGTGAAGAACTTCGCCTGGAAAGCAATCGCCGCGGCGTCGCAGGGGCGGATACCGAGAATAACCTGTTCCTCAGGCGCGGCCGGCTCTTCGGACTTTCCATCCTTGAACCGGAGCATGACCTCGCGCTGCGGAAAGAGCAAACCCTTGGCCGACTGCTTGGTATTCACGCGGCTGAAATCAGTCTCCTTGAGCGAAGTCACTCTACGGAATTCGGTCCAGTCCTTGCTCCCGGCCTTGACCGGGGCGTAGACTGCGCCCTTCTTCGCCCACTCGGTAACGAGCTTTGCCAATCCGTCGGCAGTAATGACGCGTTGAGTCATGGGGAACACCGAACTCGGAATGCCGAGTTCGGCAGTCTGCAATCTGAAATCTGCAATCTGAAATCTGAAATGGTCAGCGTATGAACTCCTGCTTGTCGTTCGGGTCAAAGACGGTCAGGGCGGGCGCGTCGTCTTCCTTCACCCCGGCGACTACGTTGAACCGTTCTTTCACAATCTGTGCGGCCTTGCGGTTGAACTTCATCAGGTCGATGCCCATCGGGCAGGCGCGGGCGCACGAGCCGCACTCGACGCAGCGGCCGGCCATATGCAGGGCGCGCATGATGTGGAAGACCATGTTGTCGGACAGCTCGGTCGTCTTGCCTACGAGTGCGGGCTGGCTTGCGTCCACGAAACAGACCGGACAGTAACAGTTCGGGCAGACCTGGCGGCAGGCGTAGCAGCGGATGCAGCGCGACACGTCCTCCGAGAGTTCGCGCCACCTCTCATCCGACGTCAGTTCTCCGGTTTGGGGTTTAGGGTTTAGAGTTTGGAGTCTGTCGCCCGGTGCCGGTTCACCCAGCATCTCGTCGCAGACGATGGGGTTCGGGTACTCACAGGTTATGCAGGAATCGCTTAGCTTGCCGTCCTCTTTCACGCCCTCGCAGCCGACGCCGAGGATGTGCAGTTGCGCCCGGTCCAGTTGCTTCTCCTTGAGCAGCACGAGGATGGAACGCGAGTCGCAGCCTTTAGTCACGACCGCAATCTTGCCCAGATGCTTGACCTTCAGCAGGTGGCCGGCGAGATTCTGGCCGCAAGTTTCATCGAAGATGAGTGACTCGGCATCCTCCGGCTTCGCGATGAATGCCGGCTGGGCCTTGCCCTTCGTGCTCGCCGCGCGGTGGCCGACGACCATGACGACCTGCTTGCTCTCAAGCAGCTCCCTCGCCCGCTTGCGCAACGCCTCCTCGCGGCTCACGAAGCCGGCTCCTTCACCAGTTTCCGATTTGGCCCGAGCGCCTTCACCTTCTCGGTGACCTCGCGCACGACCTCGGCGAACCGCTCCCCTTCCGCGGCCGACACCCACGAGAAGCTGACCCGGCCCGGGTCGATTCCCGCAAACTCCAGCAGGTCGTTCAGCACTGCGAACCGCCTTCGGGCTACGTAGTTGCCGGTCAGGTAGTGACAGTCGCCCGGATGGCAGCCTGAAACGAGCACGCCGTCCGCGCCGCTCTGCAGCGCCTTCAGGATGTGGAACGGGTCAACGCGGCCCGAGCACGGCACGCGGATGACACGGATGCTGGCCGGGTACTGAATGCGCGAGATACCGGCGAGGTCCGCGCCCGCGTACGAACACCAGTTGCACAGGAACGCGACAATCTTCGGCTCCGGTTCCTGCGAGCCGGCTTCCTGAGGATGGGGTTCGGCAGTGCTCATATGGAAAACTGAGAAACGGATTATAATGGACAACCCGGCGGCTGTCCATTCCCGAAAACGCGACCCGGCCGCGAGGTTCTGCTTGACTAGATGCGGGATAGGTGGACAATCTACCCACGGTCCAAACGTTTACAGGAGGCAATTTGAAGAAGCTGCTCGCTTTTGTAGCACTGTTCGCCTGTGTCGCGACGCTGAGCGCGGCAACCAGCCCGTATGCGAAGCTCGGAACCGGCTCGATTGCCGGCACGATTACCGATTCGGTGACCGGCCAGCCGATTGTCGGCGCCAAGGTCACGGCCGGCTGTTGCGGTCAAGGCGTGTTGACCGGTGAAGACGGCACCTACATCATCGAAAACCTGGCTGCCGGTGACTTCACCGTCAAAGCCATGAAGTGTGGTGAGTACGCGATGAAGGTGTACCCGACCGCGGTCCACGTCGAAGAGGGCCAGGCGGTAACGGGCATCGACCTCGCGCTCGCGCCGATGGGCGGCGGCGGTGGTAACGGCTCGATTTCGGGCACGGTCTACGACAAGAAGAC
>CAIVTL010000606.1 GCA_903908785.1 Caldifarciminota bacterium
AAGGCGGAAGGATGAAGGCGTAGGGATGAGACTCAGCTACCTGTTCCAGGAGACGTTCCGCAGCATCAGCCGCAATCGCGGCAGCTTCATCCTCGCCGCCACCGTCCAGGCCATCTGCCTGATCCTGCTCTCAATCTTCATCGTCCTGACCTGGAACGTCGTCCGGCTCTCCGCGACGGCGAGCCGGAGAATCGAACTCTACGCGTTCGTCACTGAGCAGGCCGAGCCCGAACTGCTCAAAGGAAGAATTGGCGCACTCGACGGTGTGGCTCAGGCGCGCTATGTCTCCAAGGATGAGGCGCTCACCGAACTCCGCTCGGACCTGGGCCCGGACAGCGGTCTGGTTGACGCCCTGGGCGAGAATCCGCTGCCGCCGTCCGTCCGCATCACCGTCCGCCCCGGCTTCGCGTCGGCCGCCGAGTTGGAAGGAATCGAGAGAAAGACCATGCTCATGCCGGGAGTCACCGAGGTCTGGTCCGGCAAGGAGATGATTGAACGACTCAGCCGCATCACCCGGACCGTGCTCTTCCTCGACATCGGCATCCTGGTCATCGTCTTCTGCGCGGTCCTCTTTATCGCGTTCCAGACCGTCGAGTCTTCAATCGCGTCGCGTCGCCACGAGATTGAAATCATGGAACTGGTGGGCGCCACCGACGCCACGGTGCGCCTGCCGTTTATCATCGAAGGCACCTGCCAGGGGTTGCTGGGCGGCCTTGCGGCGTTCGTGCTCGTCCTGGTCCTGCACCGCATCACCGCCGCCGCCATACCGGCGTCTACCCTGCCGACCGGGATCGTCGTGCTCGCCGACCTGGTTCTGGGCGCGTTCTCCGGCACGGTCGGGTCGCTCATGGCGTTGAGCCGCATTCATCGCGTCCCGCAGGTCGAAAGCGGGAATAGTGAAGAGTGAACGGTGAAAGGCGGGCGGGAAATTGTGAATGGTGAATAGTGAAAAGTGAAAGACGGATTCGAGTTTCACTATTTCTGCTTCTCTATTCACTCTTCCTGAGCACCGCGCTCCCGGCCCAGCCGTCCCTGCCCCTGGCCCCCCGAACCCCCGCTCTCTCTGACAGCGGCCGCGGCGGCCAGCCCCCGAACCCCGACTCGGTCTCGCTCCCAACTCCCGACTCGGTTGACGTCCAGCAGCTCGACCGGGAGATCCAGGAGAACCAGTTGAACCTGGAACAGACGCAGAAACGCCTCGCCGAGACCAGCGGCAGGCTGGCCGAACTGACTGCGAAGGAACAGGCCGGCCTCGCCCGACTCGCCTCACTCGAGGAACAGGTGAGCCTGACCCGGAAGTACATTCGCCAGTTGGAGGACCAGGCCGCGGCCCGCACCCGCGAAATCGCCCAGGTCGCGCGACAAATCCAGCAGACCACAACCGAGGTGACGAAGCGCCAACAGGACATCGGCCGCCGCCTGACCGGCATCTACAAGTACGGCCGGCTCTACCCGCTGGAAGCGCTGTTGTCAACCCGAAGCCTCCCCGAAATCTACCGCAAGATGCTGTACCTGCGCTGGGTTGCCCGCGGCGACCAGCGGCTCGCCGCCGAACTATCGCAATTGAACCTCCGGCTTGCCCTGCAGCGAACGCGACTGGTTGCCGCCCACACCGGACTCGAACGCCTGCAGCGCGAGCAGCTCGTCCAGCAGAGTACGCTCGACGCCGCAGTGGCGGCCGAATCCGCGCTGCTCAAGAAGGTCCGTGGCGAGAAAGAAGCGAGTGCGGCTCTCCAGCAGCAACTCGCGGAGTCGGCCGGCCGGCTGCAGCAGTTGCTCGCCGGTCTTCAGCACCGGAAGGAACAGGCTCGAGACTTTGCCATTTCCCCTTCTGACTTCGCCGCTTCCAAAGGCAACCTGCCCTGGCCGCTCCGCGGCAAGGTCATCGCCGCGTTCGGCTCTCAAGTCCATCCGCGCTACAAAACTCGGACCAACAACCTTGGCATCGACATCAAGGCCGGGCCGGGAGCGCAGGTCCGGTCGGTAGCGTCCGGCCGGGTGGTGTATGCCGACCAGTTCATGGGTTATGGCAATCTCGTCATCGTTGACCACGGTGCCGGCTTCTACTCCCTGTACGCCAACCTCGATGAGATGACTCCGAAGGTCGGCGCCGACGTGGCCATCGGCACCCAAGTCGGGACCGCCGGCGACTACCTCCACTTCGAAATCAGGAAAGACGGAAAGCCGGTCAACCCGATTGACTGGCTGAAGCCCTGAGGTGAAGTAGAAAGTGGAAAGTGGAAATGGCAAAGTCCCGACTTTGTACTTTCCACTGTCACTTCTCCTTCGTCACTTCCCTTCGTGAACTAGGGTGAAGAAGAACTTGGCAATGACGAGGTCCGGTCATTTGTCATTTCCACTTTCCCCTTTCCTTTGTCATTTCCCCTTGTGACTTCCCGACTTTGTCTGCCCATAGTCGGCCAGGCGAGCGCGGTCCGGTTCTTGGAATCATGGCTGGCCAACGGCACGCTCCCGCCGCTGTTGTTTGTCGGGCCGCCCGGCGTGGGCAAGCGAACCGCGGCGCTGCTGCTGGCGCAGGCGGCGAATTGCTCCGCCGAGGACGGAAACCCCAAATCCCAAGCACCAAATCCCAAACAAACCCCAAATCCCAAATCGGCAATCGGCAATCGACAATCGGCCATGCCCTGCGGGGTCTGCCGGAGCTGCCGTGCCATCGCCCGGCTCAACTACCCGGACCTTAAGCTGTTTCTCCCGATTCGCCTGCCGAAGAAAGACTCGGAGCCCGACGATGTCGCCGCCGCGATGCTGGCGCGTTACCCGGAGTTCGCTCTCGGGCAGGCACAGCCAGTGCCGGACCAGAAGCTGAAGCTACCAATCGATGCAGTACGTTGGCTCCGCACGGAGATGGCGAAGCCCCCGCTGCAGGCCCGTCGCCGGTTCTTCGTGCTGCTCCACGCGCACCAGATGAACAACGAGGCAGCGAACGCGCTGCTCAAGACGCTGGAGGAACCACAGGTCCAGAGCACGCTCATCCTCACGTCGGCGAGCCCGGCCGCTTTGCCGGCGACCATCCGCTCGCGCTGCCAGATTGTCCGGTTCTCGGCCATCACCCGGGATGCCATGCGCGGCTGGTTGCAGGAGAACACCGGTTCTTCGTCGGCTGACGCCGAACTGGCCGCTTCCGTATCCGAAGGCTCAATCGGTGCGGCGCTGCGGTTTCTTGAGAACCGCGAGGACTTCCTCGTCGAGCCGGTGGTGCAGTACTTTGCGGGACGACACGGCTCGAACGAACAAGCTGTCCTGACCACTCTGGAGGCAATGAGGGATGCTCCACCCGCGGCCGTGGTCGGCACCTTGCTGTTTCTCTATCGGGAGGCGCTGCGGGTCAAGCTGGGCGGGGATTCTCCCTATGCGCGGCGCAGTCCGGGTATCGTCGAACGAAGCGCCGGGCAGGACGCGAGCTACTTGCGCCGGGCAGTCAAGTTCCTGCTGTCGCGCAGCCGCGAAGCCGGCCTGAATGTGAACGCACGGTTGTTCAACTACAGTCTGCTGACGACGCTCCGGCCACCGAGCTAGGCGCCCGGTCGCCGCGCTATCGGCCTGAGTCCGGGGCAGCCGTACTATCCGGAGGCCCAACCACGAGCAAATCTTTGAGGCTGGCGTACCGTTTGGGTCCGATGCCGGGAACTCCGCGGAGTTCATTGAGGTTGCGGAATCCGCCGTGTTGCCGGCGGTACTGGATGATGCGGGCGGCGATGACCGGACCGATTCCGGGGAGGGCGTCGAGTTGCGGCTGTGTGGCCCGGTTGAGGTCGAGGGGCGCGGCGGAAGCAGGGGACGGAGGGGACGAAAGGGACGAGATGGACGAGGGGCGCGGAAGGCGGGCGTGTTTATACTGGAGGATGCCGGCACCGGCGAGGAGGGTTGCTGCCAACAGCAGAATGACGGCCCGTTCTTGCCGGCTCACTAGAATCTGAAGAGCACCCAGAGGTCGAGGTTCATCGTCTCGGTGGTGGTCGACGACAGAACCCGACTCTGGCTGTACTCGGCATTGAGTCCGGCCTCGATACTGCGGGAGAACCGATAGGATGCCGCGAGCGACGTGCCGAAGGAATTGTCTTTCTGGAGTTCAGTCGGGTCGGCGGGAACGCCGGCGGTCCACTTTTGCAGCCAGCGATGCGTCTGGCCGACGCGCAGGCTCCAGGTCAGGCTCAAGTCCGAGGAGAACTTGAGTTTCTTCAGAAAGGGGAGGCGGAGGCCTTGCGGGGCGGAGAAGGCGTAGGACATTGACAGGTTAATCCCGCGGTCGTCGGAATGGGCCACGCTGCGCTCGGTTCCGGATTCGCTCAAGTAGCTGGTCACGGTTCCGAAGGTGTAGTTGGTGGACAACGTAGAAGTGATGCGTTTCTTCCAGGTTGTGGTCCAGGAGAGCAGCGGGTTGAGTTCGTTGGTCCAGGTCTCGCTCCGGCCGTACATGCCGAGCGATTCGCGCGCGCTGTCTGCGGCCCCCGATTGGTACCAGGTAACGAATTCCCCGCCCAGGTCGTGTCGGCGTTTGTAGCCGGTCGAGAGCTTGGAATCGGTTGCCCATTTCTTGAACAGGTTATGGACCTTGCCCTGGGTTAGCTCGAGGTCGGGCCAGGTTACACTTCTGTCCATGGTCGTGCTCCGGAAAATGCTGCTGAGGTTCAGGCCCTGAGTCCATTCGTAGGCAATCCGCGCGCTCAGGTCGCGCACTTGTCCGCCCGATGAGAGCCGGAACGTGTTGTTGCGCTCGCGCGTGGCGTTGGGCTGATCGCGCAGGCTGTCGAACGGGAAGATGTCCGTAAACCCGAGCCGATAGTACCAGGGGGAACGGTCAAAGACGCCGATTAGGTCACTGGTTCGCGAGAGGGTGTAGCTGAAGTCGAGCGGTTCGAGGTGGGAGCCGAGAGAGGCAAGGAGAGGCAGCGGACGGAAGTGACGGGACGGACGGGGAACGGAGTCGGCGCGCGAGGACGAATCCCGAGGTTCCAGTGGGCCCGGGCTCGGCAATTGGGGGCCGAGGGTGTCAAGCGGCGTGGGCCCCGTCTCAGGAGTTCGGGGGTTCGGGGGTTCCGGGGCTTTGGGCTTCGAGGGGACGTGAGGCTTGGCAGCCTCCGACTGCGCCGGTTCGAGCCGGCCCAGCAACTCCGGCAGGTCGGTACCGAGGGTGAATTCGAGGTCGCCGGAGTTGTTCATGTTGCGAAGTGTGTCATATCCCATGCCGGTCTTAATCCGTTCGTCGGAGTAGTCGCCGCTGAAGTCGACTCCGGGAGTTATGGCGTCGGCGATGTCGAGGTTGTAACTGGCGTCGAAGCTGTGGTCACGGCTGGCCTCGGTACCGGTACTGAGAAACCAAAGGCTATCGGGCTTGTTGACCATGAGGTCCCGTTCGGTCTGGACGTCATACTCGAACGTCAGGTCTTCAAGCGGCGAGTAGTCGACGCCGAAGTCGGTCGAAAGGCCGTGGCCCTGCAGAGTGTCGACTCGAAAGGTGTCGTCCGGGCTGATGCGCGTGCCGCGCAAGGTCTGCTGCCGGCCGTCGGTAATCCCGAACCGCACGTCCTGGGGAAAGAGCGCGAGTTCGTCGTCAGGCCCAAGTTTAACCTTCAGGTCCGGGGAAACCGCGTAGGCCCACTGGAACGTGCTGGCCCAGGATGAGTCCTGGGTAAGGGACGCATGGTTCTCCCCCCGGCGCGCGCGCCACGAAAGCCCCATGCCTTCAAGCGTGTAGTTGAGCCAGCGGTTGCCCGACTTCTGCTTGCGGATGTTATCCAGGGCTATCTCTTCGCTGCGGCCGGTAGTGATGAAGTTCGACGACGACCGCTGCGCCGCGGGCAGCAGCAGGTCAGGGTAGAGCGGCGAGAACTTGGGCACGTCGCGCTGGTCCGAAATCGAGTAGCTCAACGGTAGGCTCAAGCCCCAACTGTAGGGCAGCAGCCGGTCGAGGTTGGCCCGGACACTCGCGCCGAGGCTGGTTCCGAACCCGCCGGCCTTCACGCCCCGGCCCTCGCTGAAGCGCCGGAAGTTCGGGTCGGAATAGCCCAGGTTCACGCCCAGGGTAACGAAATCCGAGAACGCGACGTTGGAGCGAGCCTGGAATCCATAGCCCGGCTCTTTGTGCGGGGCAGTCAAGCGCATGTCATCGAACCAGAGCCCGCCGGTGATTCGCGCGCTCCCGGGGTTCTCGAGGCCCAGCGCAGTGTAGCGGACGTCGGCCAGCGACGGAGTCCCCAGCACCCGGTAGGGTCCGTTGGTCCACAGTACGGTCGCCGGCACGTCGGCTTCATCCCGGCGCAGCTTCAGCATCGGGAACGAATCCAGCGGAATCACAAACTCGTACCACTTGCCATCCCGCCCCGGAACCAGCGTGCCGGCAGTCGCCGGGGCGCGGTACTCATAGTAGTTCGCCGAGTCTGCCCCCAGCCTCAGCAGGAACGCCAGGCCGCTCCCATCGTCGTGCACGTACATCCGCAGGTCGCGGTACTCCCGGTAATCCTCCGGGTCCGCCGCCGTCTTGTTTACGGTCGCACGCCGGTAACCGTGCAGGTTCTGATAACCGAGGAGCAGCGCCGCCTCCTCTTCGGTCCTTCCCTGGGCGTCGCGCTTGAGTTGGAACGGCGGGGTGTAGCTGGTGTCGGTCTTGCGCGAAATCTGCGTCGCCCAGACCTTTTCCGTAGTGTCAGTCGGAACGTGGCCCGGCGGGCGGGTCGAGTCGCGAAGCGAGACCAATGACGGATTGGTCCAGCGGCTGCCGATGAACTCGACCGAATAGAAGTCTAGTGTGTCCGGCCCATCGAAGCCATCCATCCAGATTCGGACCAGCCGGATGTCCTCCCACTTGGGCTTGCCGACGGTCTTGAAACTGACGCTGTCGTGCAGCGAGACCCGGCACAGCTTCCAGCCATTGACCAGGTCGGTGAAGTAGCGCGGGTCGCCCAGCGGAATGTCGCACTCGAAGTAGTGATTGTAGCTCGAGAAGCCGCTCCGGTCCAGGTCTTCGGCATCAAGATGCTTGTTGTTCTCCGTACCCATCGGGTTCTCGTCGGGGTCGTAGTCATCGTTGCCGTCATCGGCCGAGCCCGGTTCCCACAGACTGTCGGCCGCGAAAACGGTATCCAGCCCGGTATCTTCATCCACGTCCAGCACCCCGTTGGCATTCCGGTCCTCGGTATTGTTCCGGCCGTCCAGCCCGACAATCGCGCCGGCCCGATTCCGCCGGGGCGCGTCTTCGTCAATCGACATGCCGACCGTGACGTGAATGGTGCCGGTGTTGCCCCTTGGCTTCAGGATCATCCGCAGGTCCGAGACATCGCTCAGGTTCATGCTCATGCCGGACTGCGCGGCCGAGGTCATCATTCCGGCCCAGGATTTTCGGTCGCCTGAATCCGGCGTGAACGTCACTTTCAGTATTTCGTGTCGCTCCTTGTCCTGGTCTTCGGTGGCTCC
>CAIVTL010000607.1 GCA_903908785.1 Caldifarciminota bacterium
CTGCATCTCTGTGTGCTCTGTAGTTCTATCTCGAATTTCGGGCGCCCACTCGCGTGCCGGGACAGAACCTGCCCGTCGCGACTGCCGCAACCGCGCCATCTCCCCGACGCGGTCGGTGAAGTGGCTTGCCTCACGACTCGAGTCTTGGGGCTCGGACACAACCCATTGAACGTCACATACCCTTCGAGTACAACCAGTTGGGGCATGCCGGTCTTTGGTTCCGACATCAAACGTCAAGCCGGAGAGTGATGTATCCCGGGTTCTATTCCGCTACGGCTGCACGACCAGCCCCCGCTTGGCGGTGAAGCCGTCGGCCTCAACTCTCAGGATGCATAGACCCTTTAGGTCCTATCTGTCTTATCTCTGCACCACAAGCTTCTGGGTGACGGTGCAGTCATCCGCGCTCAGGCGAGCAAGATAGACGCCGGCGCTCAGGTGCCTCAGGTCGAGGCTCACCGCGCCCTTGCGCCCGGCAAGCAGCGACTGCGACAGCACGCTGCGGCCGGCCACGTCGAAAACGGAAAGCCGGAGTGCCCCAGTGCCCGAGTACTCCAGTGCTCGAGTGAAGGACACGGTCGCGAGGCCGGACGCGACCGGGTTCGGGGCAATCGCCAGTTGCCAGTCGCCTGTCGCCGACGGCTCCGCCGCGACCCCGTCGCGCTCCGACCGCGGCAGTGTGGCCTCGTAGTACAGCACGTAGCGCCAGAACTCGATGGTCTTGTTGCCTTTGAGCGCGAAGAACGCGCCGTTGCCGAAGTTCGTGATGTCGCCGCCGGCCTTGACCTTTTTCCGCCGGTGGCTGCTGCCGAACGCAGGCATCGTGTCCATCTGCTGCCAGGAGTCGGATTGAATTCGATAGCGCCAGAACTCCTGGGTGTTGCCGCCTTTGAGCGCGTAAAGCGCGCCTCCATAGCATGCGCCGCTGCCGCCGTCCTTGGACTTCTTGCGGCCGTTGGCGCCCGGAATCGGCATGCCCTGCCGCGCCGGGGTACGAAACCAGGTGTCGCCGCCGGTGTCGAATGCGTGGAGTTCGTGGTATTTCGCCTTGTGGGCGAACACGGTGTGCGCGCCGTCAAAGGCCAGCCAGGAACCTTTGTCCCACTTCACGTTGGCGCCCACCGGCGCGTCCGGCAGCGCCCGCCAGGAATCGCCGGCCGGTATGTACTTCCAGAACTCGTTCTTGTATCCCTTGAGCAGGTACACGCAACCGTTGGCGGCATACGCGAGGTCAGTGCCGCCCTTGACCCTCTTGTTGCTCGGGCCGAGCGGCACGGCGGCGCGCTGCTGCCAGGAGTCGCGGGCCGCGTCGTACATCCAGAAGCCCTGCGTGTTGTTGCCCTTGGTCGCGTAGAGGTGGCCGTTGCCGTCCGAACACCCGGCCGCGCCTTTGTACGGCTGTTTCTGTTCCACGCCCGGGGGCAATGGCGCCAGCGTGGCCCAGGCGGTCGTGTACGGGTTGTAGGCGTAGAAGTCAGCCCGCTTGTTGCCCTTGGCCACGTACAGGCGGCTCGCGCCGGGGTCGGCGGCGACCCAGCCGCCGTCCTTCACTGCCTTGCCGGACGGCGCCAGCGGCACGTTGTCGACCTCCACCCAGCCCGACGGCCAGTGCTGGCCGGCCGCTACCCGGAACCCGCCGTCCCGGAAATCGTTCGCCGGCTGGGGGTCGCCCGCGGCAGACGCGGAGCAGCGCGCGGTCCAGTCGCCGGTCGCTCCGCCGACGTTGTAGCCGAGGAAGCCGAGCGCAGTGTCCGCGCCCGGGACCAAACCGGCCACGTCCGCGAACTGCCGGTAAACCTCGGCCCCGCCCGGGTTGCGGAGTACGAACCAGCAGCGGAACGAGGCCGGGGCGCTGCCATAGTTGTGCAGCCGCGCGCCCGGCGAGACCGTGCTGCCGGTGTCGTAGACCCCGACCGGGGCGGTAATCATGTCAACTCCGACGTCCGGCGCTCCGACCGCGAAGGCCGCGCCGAGCGTGTCGTTGACCGGGTTTTCGTCCCCGGCCGTCCGGACCGAGCAACGCGCGCGGAATGAGCCCGGAACCGCGGTCCAGTCCGGGAACTGGACCACGGTGTCAAGCCCGGGCGGCAATCCGCCGGCCAGCGTTTCGGTCTGCCGGTACTCCGGGCTCGCGTCAATCGTGAAGGTCACGGCGGTCAGCCCGCGCCGGTTGCCTTCGTTGCGGAACCGCGCCTGCGGTGCGACCGACCCGGGCGGAATCGCGCCGGCCGGCGCCACGACCGCGACCGCGCGCAGGTCGGTCACGCCCACGAACGCCGAGCCGGTCGACTTGTCGTTGGCCGCCTTCATGTCCGCGGCAAGAGCGGTCGAGCAGCTCACCGCGATGCTGCCGCGCGGCAGCGCGGTCCACATCGGGAATAGCATGTAGTACGCGGTCCCGGCCGCGTGACCAATCACCTGTGTGCTCTCGGAATAGCCGGAGCCAATCTTCATCTTCACCCAGTACGTCGCCGGGCCGGTGCTCCAGTTGTAGACCGAACAGGCCGGGGTCACGACCGCGCCTGAATCCACCGCGCCCGAAGGCGCCAGCAGGGAAATCGCGCCGACATCGCGCACGTTCACCATCACCGTGCCGGTCATTCTATCATTGGATGTCTTCAGGTCCGCGGCGAGCGCGGTCGAGCAGCTTACCGACACACTGCCGCGCGGGCGCGCGGTCCAGCCCGGAAAGGTCGCGTAGCGCGCGGTCCCGGCCGCATGGCTGCTCACCTGCGTACTTTCGGTATAGCCGGAGCCAATCTTCATCCTAACCCAATACGTCGCGGCCGACGTCCCCCAGTTGTAGACCGAACAGGCCGGCGTCACGACCGCGCCTGAATCCACCGCGCCCGAAGGCGCCAGCAGGGAAACCGTACCGACGTCGCGCACGCCGACCAGGACTGAGCCGGTCAGCTTGTCGTTGGAAACCTTGAGGTCCGCGGCGAGCGCAGTCGAGCAACTCACCGTGATGCTGCCGCGTGGCAGCGCGGTCCAGTTCGGGAAGGTCGCGTAGCGCGCGGTCCCGGCCGCGTGGCTCGACACCTGCGTGCTTTCCGAATAGCCGGCGCCGATTCTCATCTTCACCCAATACGTCGCCGCGGCGCTGCCATAGTTGTAGGTCGAGCAGGCCGGGGTTACAACCGCACCCGAATCCACCGTGCCCGAAGGTGCCGGCAGAGAAATCGTACCCACATCGCGCACGGCTACCAGGACCGAACCGGTCAGCTTGTCGTTGGCGGTCTTCATGTCCGCGGCAAGCGCGGTTGAGCAGCTCACCGCGATACTGCCGCGCGGCAGCGCGGTCCAGTTCGGGAAGGTCACGTAGCGCGCCGTCCCGGCCGAGTGGCTGCTCACTTGCGTGCTTTCGGTATAGCCGGTGCCAATCTTCATCTTCACCCAGTACGTTGCCGCGCCGGTGCCCCAGTTACGGACCGAACAGGCAGGGGTCACAACCGCGCCTGAATCCACCGTGCCCGACGGCGCCAGCAGGGAAATCGTGCCGACGTCGCGCACGCCGACCGTGACCGTGCCGGTCTGTTTGTCGTTCGCCGGGGTGCCATCCCCGCTCAACTCGGTCGAACAGGTGACGGCCAGAGTCCCACGCGGCAGGGCGGTCCAGCTCGCAAACGTAACGTAGACCGCTGCCCCCGGCGCGTGTCCCGACACCTGTGCGGTCTGGTTGTACAGGCTGCCGATTCTCATACGCACGTTGTAGGTCTCGGTCGTGCTCCCGTAGTTGTAGACCGAGCAGGCCGGCGTGACCGACGCGCCCGAATCCATGGTGCCGGTCGGCGCGAGCAGCCGCGTGCAGCCGACGTCGCCACCGGCCGGGGTCCTGCCCCGCCGGAAGAACACGTCCGGGTAGCTCTCACTGTAGCGGCCGTCGGTCCAGACCACGCCCAGCGAATCGGCCCCGGTGAGGGCAAGGGTCGCGCGTTGCGAAGTGTAGGAAGCGTTGGTCAGCCGCGTCGCCGCGCTCCACGTGACCCCGAGGTCGGTCGAGAACCGGTACGATATCTCGTAGTTGCCGTAGGAATCGTCGTCGTACACCGCGTGCAGGATATTGGACGGCGTCACCAGCAGGCAGGGCGCCTCCTGGTTACCGGTCCCGGCGCCGAGGTCGGCCGCAGTCTGCCACGTTGCGCCTGCGTCGGTCGAACGCCGCAGCCGCACGTCGTTCGTACCCGAGCCGTTGTCGTACCACGCGACCCAGGCGTTGGTGCCGCGCAGGGCCAGCGAGCTGATGTCGGCCAGTGTCCCGCGGTTCTCGATGAACACGGCGTTGCCCCAGGTCGCGCCCCCGTCGGTCGAGCGCTTCATATAGATGTCCCAGGCCGAGCCCGAGCCGACCGAGTACGAGACGAGCACGATTGGGCCGGCCGCGGTCACCGCCCCGGTCGCGGCGCCGGTCGCGATGGTCACGGGGGATGCGCCCCATGACGCGCCGTTGTCGGTCGAACGCCGGTAGTAAAGCACGGACCCGCCGTCGTCCCAGACGAGATGCACGGTGTCGCCGGAGAATGCCAGCGACGGTACCTCGTTCAGGGTCCCGGCCGCCGTGATGGTAGTGGTGGCGTCCCACGTGGTCCCGCTGTTGGTCGAGCGACGGTAGAGAATCCGTGACGCGCCGCTCATCACGTCCAGGTCGAACCACGCGGTGTGCACTGTGGCCCCGCGCAGGGCAATGCAACCGAACTCGGCCAGATTCCAAGAGGTACCGGCGGAAAGCTGGACCGCGCTTGACCAGGTCTGGCCGCGGTCGGTGGACCGGCGGTAGTAGACGATTGCACTGAACGATCCGGCCTCGTGGTACACGACATGGACCGTGTCGCCCCGCATCGCCACCGCCCGCGCGTTGCCGGCGGTAGTGGCGTCCACCGCCGACACGTTCGTGGTAACCCGCGACTCGGCCTCCCACTGGCCGAACGCCGCGGCCGTAATCAGCGCCCCGAGTAGAACGAATCTCAGCTTCATGTCTGCCTCCGCAATAAGAAGGGTATGGTTTCGCTGCCGTCAGGAACCGGTTGCCATTCGGATGCAGCCCGGTGACGTCGTGACAGTATAGCTGCCTGCCAATGCCGGTCAACGAAGCGACCGGCGCTGCCCGGGCTCAAACCTCGGGCCGGAGAATGATGATTGGCGTCAATTCGTTGCCCTGGCCGGCGGGATTGTCGCGCATCGCCTCCTGCACCAACTTCACGTCAAGGCCTTCGGGAACGCCGACAACCGCGCAGCCGAAGATATCATTCGCGTCAACTATCGCCACCGGGAAACCGAGTTCTCTCGAAAGCATCTGCGCGGTCCCGTCCGGGTCTTTCGGTCCCTTGATAACGCACTCGTAGAATTCCTTCACGCCCGAGGTATGGGCCGCGTCAATCATCGCCGCCTGCTTCCCTGCGACCCGGTAGAAGTCGCCGCTTCTCCCCCGCAGTTTGCCCCACGCACCCGCGATTGCCGCCCGGATAATCCTCGGCGCGCCGACTTCGTCTATCGCGCACTGCATGGACCAGGGACTGCGCAGCCCGATGCCGTACGGCACCTTCTTGACGAACCGCCAGAGCACGCTCGCCCAGAACCCAGTCTTGATTCGCGATATCGGAATCGCCCGGCCCTGCATCACTGCCACCGGGCTCTCGGCAATCGTGATGATGTCCCCCGGCCGCGCCGCTGCCAGCGCGTAGCGCTTGACGGTCTCGACCAGCGGGTCGGTCTCCAGCAACACGTGGGTCTTCACGGGAACACGCCGGACTTTCCGGCCGCAAGCCTCAATGACCGGCGGCTTTTCTTTCTTAGCCATGCGTCCAATCTAGCAACAACCACGACGAAATCAACAGCGCGAGTGCGACGCAGGAACTGACACGGGAGGCCATAGTCCATCCGCAGGCCAACGGTGAAGTACAAAGGACAAAGGACTAAGGACAAAGCAAGTGAAAAGGGGAAATGACAGAGTCGGACTTTGTACTTTGTCCTTGGGCCTTGCTTTGTCCCTTGTCCTTACTACTTTGTCCTTAGGCTGCATCCGCGCCTCTTTACTTGGAACCGGGTGAGCCTATCATTCTCATCGATGAACGAATCCCCGGCAAACGACACCCACAACAAGTCGCGCTTTACCCGCCGCGTCGGCGTGTTCAGCGTCGGGACGCTTTTGTCCCGGATTCTCGGCGTGGCCCGCGAGTCGGTGTTCGCGTACCTGTTCGGCGCCGGGTTTGCGACCGACGCCTTCAACGTAGCGTTCCGCATCCCCAACGTGCTCCGCGACCTGTTTGCGGAGAGCGCGCTCTCTGCCGCCTTTGTTCCGACTTTCGTCAAGAGCCTGCACGGCGACGACCGCCGCCAGACCTGGGCCTTCGCGTCGAACATGCTCAACACCATCGTGCTCGTTACCGGCGCGCTCTCGGTCCTGGGCATCATCTTCACGCCGTGGATTGTAAAGGTCATCGCGCTCGGGTTCGCCGACGAACCGGCCAAGCTGCATCTGACCATGACCCTCACCCGCATCATGTTCCCCTTCCTCTTGTTCGTGGCGGTCGCGGCGTGGGCCATGGGCATCCTGAACGCCGGCGGTTCCTTCTTCGTCCCGGCGGTCGCGCCGGCCGCGTTCAATGTCTTCTCGGCGCTTGTCCCGTTGGCCGCGTACGGTTTCCTGAAGACCCGCGGCATTGACCCGATACTGGGCATGGCCTGGGGCGTCACCGTCGGCGCGGTGGCCCAGTACCTGATTCAGGTGCCGAGCCTGCGGAAGCAGGGATTCCGCTGGACCCCGGTCATTGACCTCCGCTCGCCGGAACTGCGGCAGGTCTTCCGGCGCTGGCTGCCGATGATTCTCGGGTTCGCGACGTGGCAGATAAACTTCCTTATCAATACGTTCCTGCTGACCTTCCTGCCCCAGGGCTCGGTCACGTGGGTCAACTATGCATACCGGATTCAGCATCTGCCCGCGGGTCTGTTCGGCGCGGCCATCGGCTCGGTCGCGATTGCCGAATTCTCGCACCAACTCGCGCAGGCCGACACGTCGCAGCTTAGAAGCCGGTTCCGCCACTCGATGGGGCTGGTTTCGGTCCTTACGCTGCCGGCCGCGATTCTGCTGATTGCGCTCGCCGTCCCGGTCACGCGCCTCATCTACCAGCACGGCCGGTTCACCCCGCACGACACGATGCTTACCGCCCAGGCGCTGGCGCTCTACTGCACCGGCATCTGGGCCGCGGCCGCCACCCGCAACACCGCCGCCGGCTTCTACTCATCCGGCGACACGCGCACGCCGGCCTTTGTCGCCATCGGCGTGGTCGGCAGCAACATCGTCATCAACCTCATCCTGATGCGCGTCATCGGTTTCCTCTCCTTCCCGCTGGCTGCGTCGTTCACCCAGCTTGCCAACTTCGCGATTCTCTTTCACATCCTGCGCCGCCGCACCGGCGGACTTGAAGGCCGCTACCTCGCCGGCATAACGCTGCGCACCCTTGCCGCCGCCCTGGTGGCCGGCGCGATTGCGTTCGGCATTGCCCGTGGCATCGAACACTTCCTGCCGACGCGCAGGATTCTGCACCAGGCGCTGCAGGTGTTCACTGCCGGCGGAATCGGCGTGCTGGCCTACTACGGCCTTGCCTCGCTGTTCCGCGTCACCGAAGTGAAACAGGCGGCGCGCGACTTCCTCGGCCCGCTCTTCCGCCGCCTCCGGGCATCTTGACTTTGGATATCTGCATTTTGCCTTTTGACTTGCGCGTCCTGCGCGCCCCTGTGCCCGTCCGTGTCGTCGCCGCCTCCCCGGAACTGAAACCGCCGAAAGTGCGTCTAATCATGTGATATGGCGACGAAGCTGATAGGCGACTCCGCGACCCGCGCACCGGTATTGATTGCCGGCTGGCCGGGCATGGGCCAGGTAGGGCTCGGCGCATGTGACTACCTGCGCCAGAAACTAGGGGCGGAGTTGTTCGCCCAGATAGACGTCAGCGCCTACTACCAGCCTGATGCCCTCACCGTGGAGAACGGACTCGGCCGCATGCCGGAGTCGCCGAAGCAGGACCTCTACTACGCCAAAGAACCGCCGCTGTTCATCTTCGAGGGCGACACGCAACTGAACGGCGAGCCCGGATTCAAGCTGGCGGCTGAGCTGCTTGACCTTGTCCAAGGGCATGGCACCGAGACGGTGTTCACCGGCGCGGCCTACGCGATGCCGGTAAGCTTCCGCCAGCGCCCCGAAGTCTATGGAGCGGCCACCGACGAGCACTTGAGAACGAGGTTCACCGCGCTGGGAGTCGAACCGCTGAAAGAAGGACGCATCTCCGGCCTGAACGGACTGCTGCTCGGACTGGCCGCGCAACGCGGACTGCCTGCCGCCTGCCTGCTCGCAACCATGCCCCAGTACGCAATCGAAGCTCCGAATCCGAAAGCTTCGCGCGCCCTGATTCAGGTCTTCCAGCGCATCCTCAACATCAGCGTTGACATGACCGATATCAACGAGTCGGTGCGCGAGGCCGACCGGCTGTTCAGGGAATTCGAGGCCAAGGTCACCGAGGCAATCCAGCAGTTGAAGGAGAACCTCGGCTCGCATGCGGAGGGACCCGAAGGCGAGGGACAGGAACCCGACGACCGGCCCGAACCACACGACCTGATGGCGCGGGTCGAAACGCTGTTTGACGAGGCCCAGCGCGACCGCACCAAAGCGATTATCCTGAAACAGGAACTCGACCGCTGGGGCTTGTTTCACCTCTACGAAGACCGTTTCCTCGACCTGTTCGAGAAACAACCCCGCACCCCCGGCGTCTAAGCCCGGCACTCCCGACCACCACGCCCGATTCCGCTGTCAGACAACCTGCGCCGAGTCGAACCTCGCTTCTCGCCTCGGAACTCACTCGCCCCCGCATTCAACGTCGAAGTGCAACAAAGCACCTGGGAGGCGAGAGGAAAGGAAGCGGGGCCAGAGCGAGTAGAAGGCGGGTTGCTGCTCGATCCGCTGGAGCGGCGCCGATGCCCGTGGACGAAGCGTGCCGGCCCGGACCTACTTCTACGTACTGAAAGCCAACGGCAACATAACGCAGAAACGGATGCTACTGGTAAGGCAGCTCTCGCCAAACCGTAGTGGCAGGGGCAGGCATTGGCCCATCCCTGCACATTTGCCTCTTGACCTTTGACTTGCGGCCCCGAGGCCGCGCTGTGTTCTATGTTCTGCATACCGCTACCGTTCCACGACCAACTCCCCCGTCGCGGTGAAACCCTCAGCCGCGAAGACAACAAGGGCCCGCCGGGACCGGTGGCGACCTTGACTTCAATCCAGCGCCCTGCTAACCTAGACCGTCGGCTATGCCAGGCTTGTCCTGAGTGCATCGAACGGACGCAAGCCATCCCGGCCGGACCGGGACGGCTGCTTGCTTTCCCGGAGCACCAAACCGAGGAGCATATTGTGACCGTTCAGCTTATCATCATTGCCGGCTACCTGCTGGTACTGCTCCTGCTGGGCCTGCTGGCCCGGC
>CAIVTL010000608.1 GCA_903908785.1 Caldifarciminota bacterium
GCAATTGCGTCTTTAGCCATGCGACTACCTTCCTGCTTTCCATCAGTATCGTCTCAGTCTTCCGTTGGTCATAGAGGCCCGACATGCTCCGTAGTTCCTCCGGGTATCGCGTCGGGACGCTCACGCGGTTGAGCATGAACACAACTTCCTGCAGGGCCGGCGGCAGGGTCAACTGGACTTTCTGAGCCAGGTACAGCAGGTTGTGTATCTTCGGCGGGTCGGACTTGAGCTTGGCGCGGTAGAGGCCTTTGAGGGCCTTCTCGATGGCCAGGTGGCACATGAAGATGCAGTAGAAGTACCGGCCGCCGTCGAACATGTACTGGGCGGTGTCCATGTCGTAGTCGGCCTGAAGGAACCATTCCTTCGGCAGCTTCTCGCTCGCGTCCATGCTGCTAAGATAGGCGAGACCAAGGCGAAAGTCAAGGAGGGCGGTTGGGCACACGGTCGAAGTCAGATGGCAGAAGCTAGATGGCAGAAGTCAGAAGTCCGGCGTCCGGCACTGCGAACTGGGAACCGTGAACTCGCGTCCGCAGGGCGCGGCGGACTCATCCAGTGCCAACCGCCCGGTCGCTCATCGCTGGATGACCTGAAGGGCTTTCTCGATGTACTCGTCCCGGCCTTCGCGCACCGCTTTCAGCGTCCGTTGCAGCGGTACGGTTGGCTGGATGCCGATGAGATGGTGCTGCGAGCCATCGTGCTTCACTACCTTCATCCCGGTCCAACTGAAGCTGTATCCGCCGGGGAGGTCGAACGGGTTGACGTTGCCGTTCGTGCCGGCGGTCGGCTGGCCGACGATTTCCGCCAGTTTGTAGCCTTCGATGTAGCCCATAAACGACTCGGCATAGGAGATGGCGGTGCCGTCGGTAAGGAAAACCGTCTTGCCTGCAATTTTGGGTTCCTTTGGCTCCATGTGCCAGCCGTAGTTGGTCCAGCCGGCGATTCGCTCGCGGTCGGGGTAGACTATCTGCGGAATGTGCATCCAGTTGTTCGTATCCTTGCTGGTCAGCAGATGGCTGATGACCTCGTGGTTGTTGTTCGGGTAGCCGCGCAAGTCGAACACGACGCCTTTGGCCTTGGCCAGGACATTCATGTCCGAGTCGATGGCTGCCATCGGGGCGCGGTTCAGGTCCACGTACCAGATGCCGGGTGCGAGCTTCCGGATGCTGTCGCCTTGGTCGAGCGCGACGATGGGGTTGGCTGCCTCGCCCGGCGCCTGGCTCACCGCGACCGTGTCTGCGCCGCGTTCGACAAGGACCCGGAAGGTGTCGGTCTTTGGGCCGCGCAGGATCATCCGCAAAGCCCTCGCTCGCCGCTGCTGCGGTGAGCCGGAAGAGAACCGCACCTGCTTGTCTAAGAGTTCGTTCGCCGGCTGACCGTTGACCGCAAGCAGGACGTCGCCCCGCCGCAGCCCCGGCCCGGGCGGCGCCGACAACACAGCCAGCCGGCCCTCCACAATTTCCAGCCGGGCCGGCACGACGCCCGCTGCCCGAGTGACCGGGTCGTTGACCGACACGTGCCCGTCGTACAGCGCGACTCCCATCCGCCTGAGTGTGTAAAGGAAGTCGAGTCGGCTGGTGTCGGCCAGCGCCTCGACGAGCGCGCTGGTAAGCACTGTGTCCCAGTCCGTTGGTACGACGTCGAAGTATGGGTAGAAATGCTGCATCACGTTCCACACGATGATGACGTCCGCAAGCCGGACCTCGACCGCGGGGTCAGCCAGCGTGTCGAAGCTCACGCTATCCAGAGCGGTCCCGAGCTTCCCGAACGCCACGCTGTTCGCCCGGGGCAGGGTGTGCCCATCCGAAGACCAGAGACACAGCGGTACGCGGCAGCGAAGGTCCCAGGCAAGCGGCTTGTCGACGTATTCGCCGGGGGATGCGTGTGGCTGGGCGTCGGGGCCGGCCGTGTCGCGTGACACGAGCAGGCAGTTGCGGCCGGAGAACGGGCCGTCGGCGGACTTGACCGCGGGGCTCCAGTAGTACCAGTCCTTCGATTGTTCCAGGGAAATGGAGTCCTCGAAACCGGCGTCTTTGACCGCGAGCTGCGTCCACGAGTCGCCCGTGCCGACCCAGGCTTCGAAGTCATCGGCCCAGAGGTCGCCGTCGGTTCCACCGGAGACGCCGATGGCCGCAGTCCGGCAGTCCGGCTTGACCGGCGCTTCGACTTCGTACTGCTGCCATGTGGCACCGGAAACCGGCATAGGCGTCGTTCGCTTGAATGCGGCGAGTTGGCCGTCCGGCGGGTAGCTGAGCGCCAGCACCACAGGCGCGGCGCCCGGCTTCGAGCCTGTCGTCCGGGCCCTGACCCGCACCCGCAGAACTCGTTCGGCCAGGCTGTCGCCGGGCGGCAGTTCCAGTTCCTGCAGCACCGCCCGCTTCGCCAGGTCCTGTGCGTTCGGACGCCCGGTTCGGTGGCTCTCATAGACGTTCGGGCGGTCGCTCAGCATGACGCCGAGGTGGATCCAGGCTACCGCCTGACAGGTCGCGCTGTCGCCCGGCAGCTTCGGCGAGCGCGGGGGCGCACCGGCACCATACACCTGCACGGTAGGCGCAATCGGCCCGAACAGCCCGTCCAGCGTCAGGCGCAGGGCCTTGGCGTCGGTGCAGCCGAGCACCCGGCGTGCGCCGTACGCCGCGAACCGGTCCCAGTCAATCGCGTTGGCTTCGTCGGTTGGATGGAAGAACCTGACGTAGCCATAGAGCTTGGCGAAAGCGCGCAGATTCTGCACGGCACGGGCATCGTCATGGCCCGCGTTCGCTGCCGACGCGAGCGACAGCAGTACGGTTACCAACGAGACTATCACAGTTTTCACTATCGTCCCCTTTCGTTAGTGAGCTTCGAAGCATCTCTGCTCATCATGCGCCGGCCGCGGCCGGGCGGAGGCCGGCTCTCGCGCGGACATGCTATACATCCGGCCCCGGCATGTCAAACAATCGGTCCGGCTCGCAGCCGATGGTCGGCGCCAGGCGCGGAGCTTCCTCACCGGCCCAGGACCTTCGGACGGTCAGGGGGAAGGAAAACGCGCCCGGTAAGCAGGAGGTCGGGACGAGTCCCCACCCGCCCCGACCTCGTCCTCCGCTAGCCCTGTACCACACCTGTCATTTCAGTCGGTCTGCCCGGGGTGCTGCAACGCCACGCCCATCCGCATTAGTTCCTCGTAAGTGGTGAGTCCGGCTTTGACTTTCTCCATGCCGTCCGGGATCATGGCTGCCCTTTCCGGCTTGCCGAAGTAGAACCGGCGCAGGGCGCTCGGCTGCGGGCGCGTAAGCATGAGGTCGCGGAGTTCCTCGGTCACCGGCAGCACCGCGAAGGCCCCGACGCGCCCTTTGTACCCGGTGCCCTTGCACTCCTTGCAGCCACGGGCTTTGGCCAGCTTCTGGCCGGGCTTCAGTTTCCACATCTGGCTCACCATCTTCTCAGGTGCGACGCTTTGCTTGCACGCCGGGCAGACCTGGCGGAGCACCTGCTGTTCAATCACGCCTTCAAGCCCGGTAGCGAGCAGGAGCGGGTCGATTCCCATTCCCAAGAGGCGGCCAATCGCCTCGGCCGCGTCGTGCGCGTGAATCGAACTCAGTACCAGGTGGCCGCCAAGAACGGTCTGCAGGGCAGCCTGGGCGGTGTCGAGGTCGTCCAGCCCGCCGACCATAACCACGTCCGGATCCTGGCGCGCGACCAGGGACAGGGCGGTCGCATAGTCGTACCCCGAGCGCGGGTCAATCTGCGACTGAGTGACGTTGGGCAGGGGGAACTCTATCGGGTACTCGAGCGAGACGACCTTCTTGTCGCTCTTGCCTATTTCGTTCAGCATTGCATACAGGGTCGTGGTCTTGCCGCTGCCGGCCGGACCTGTGACCAGGACCAGGCCGCGCGGCTTGCCCATCATCTCGCGTACCTTGGTCAGTCCTGCGGGCGAGAATCCCAACCGGTCAATTGGGATAAGGGTGGCGCGGTCGAGTAAGCGCAGCGTGAAGCTCTCACCATTGGGGGTCGGGAAACTGGATACCCGGAAGTCAATCTCGCGGCCGTCCACAAGCGCACCGAATCGTCCATCCTGCGGCGTGCGGTCGTCTTCCAGCTTCATCCTTGACATCTTCTTAATCCGGGTAACCACCCCCTCCGGCTGTTCTTGAGTGTGGACCGGCCGCAGCGTGCCGTCAATGCGCAAGCGGACGGTCATCAGTCCTCTGCGTCCCGGCTCGAAGTGTATCGCGTCGGCCCGCTCGCGTACGGCCTGGATTAGCCTGCAGTTCACCCAGTCATCCACGGACATGGCCGGGGCCGGCTTCGCGGCCTCTTCGGTTTTGTGCTGCGCTTCTGCGGGCTTGGCGGCCGGTTTGGCGGCCGGCCGACTCTTCTTCTTCTCTTTCATCTTTCCTCCTTGGATACGTCCATCAAGCGCCCTCAGCCGGTTCTCGGCTGCGTGGCGGTTTCGGGCACATCTTGCTCATCTCAGTTCGCCGAAGCTGTCAGCCGCAAGCTGCAAGCCGTCGGCCACCAGGGACGGCCACGTAGGAACCACGCGCGACATTCCTGCCTCCGCGCTTCCACAAGCAATACTCTCAGTTCAGGCCGGCGGCCGGTCTCATTTCTTCAGTTTCCCGGTCACCCGTGCGACCTCATCAATGGTGGTGACCCCTTCCTTGACTTTCTCAAGGCCATCCTCCACCATGGTCGCCACTCCGGGCTTGTAGGCGAGGTCGCGCACGGCCTTTGCGTGCGGGCGCGTCGCCACCAAGTCGCGAATATCGTCGGTTATCGGCAGCACCTCGAAGATCCCGGTTCGTCCGTTGTAACCGGTTCCGTGGCACTCGGTGCAGCCGCGACCCTTGTACAATTTCTGTCCGGGCTTCAGCCCCAAGGTCGCCTTTTCCCCCAAGCCCGGTTCGTAACTGTGCTTGCAGGCCGGACAAATCGTGCGGACCAGCCGCTGTGCGATGACGCCTTCCAGTCCCTTGGCGACCAGGAACGGCTCGACGCCCATATCAACCAGGCGGGTGACGGTTTCCGGTGCATCGTCGGCGTGCATCGTGCTGAACACCAGCCGGCCGGTGAGTGCGGCGCCGACTGCGGCCCCGGCAACCTCCGCATCCCGGAGCCCGCCCAGCATGATGACGTCCGGGTCCTGGCGCAGGACTTTCCCCAGTGCAAC
>CAIVTL010000609.1 GCA_903908785.1 Caldifarciminota bacterium
GGACACGGCGCGCGACACAGCTCGCGATACACGTGCCGACGCGCGTGCCGACGCCGGTCGCGACACAGGTCAGCATACGTCCAGACAAACACCGAGACACACTTCGAGAAACACAACGCCCGCTCGGAGCGGAAAACAGCCCGCGTAGGACGCGGGAAATCACAAATCCCAAATCCTAAATCCCAAAGCCCGCGAGGCGCGGGAAATCACAAGCACCAAACTCCAAATCCCAAACCGCAGGTCAGAGTCCCGCGTGACGGGTTACAAGTTACGGGTTGCGAGTTGCGGACCGCGGCTTGAGCTTGCGCTCGTAGCTCTCTGCGCCACGGTTTGACAGGGCTGGAGCAGCGGCTAAACTTTAATGTCTATGCGGCTATTCCTGTGCGTGGTTTGTCTGGCGGTGCTGCTGGTCGCACCGCTGTCGGCTTTTGTGCGGGCGGAGAGCCTGCCCGGGCCGGTCCGTCATGCCTATTCGTTCGAGCAGCTTTCCAACAGCCGATATTCGGTTCATACCGGGTTCGATGATTCGCTGCCGCAACAGGTCATGGTCAATGTGCTCTGGGCGATGAGCCGCGCGCCGGGCGCGGGCAGCGAGTACCGCGAGTTCTACGTGGCAACCCCCAACAATGTCTATCGCTATGACCCGGCAAGCTACAGTTTGACCGTGCACCGGGCCGGCGACTTCCGCTACAATTCGGGTTCGGCATTTGAGGTCGGCGTCGCCGCGAGCCGGCCCGAGGAAGCGGGCATGGCGATTCAGGCCGGGCTGCTGGCCGGAGCCGCCTTCCGGGGGTCAGGGGTCAGGGGTCAGGGGTCAGGGGCTGACGTGGTGAGTTGCCCGATGCAGTGGGCCGCCGATAATGCCGCGGCCGGCTGGAAGCCGAACCACCCGATACGGATGGTCGATGTGTTCGGCCGGGCCGCTTCCGTGCCGCTGGATACGCTCTGCGTGGCCCAGTCTTCCGATTCGACCCTGCCACTGCCGCACGTAGTCGGACCGGACACTTTTGAGTCCGTGCTGGCCGACCTGCACCAGGATTCATCGTTCAGCCCGGTCGGGCTGTCGCTCGAAAACGTGTCGCAGCTCTGCTGGGCAGCGTATGGCGTAACCCCGCATTTGACCTACAATCGTCGTCAAGGCGTGACCGTGCCGACGGCCACCGGGAGCTATTATCTCACCGGCAGGATTTACGTTGTCGGCGAGGACGGGGTTGAGCGGTATCACAATCGGGGGTCGGGGGTCGGGGGTCAGGGGTCAGGGGTCCGGATGTCACCGGGCGTCAATCTCGCAACCCGCGACCACCGGCTGGAGCGAGTGGCGGCGGGCGACCGTCGGCCGGAACTGAGAGGCGCATCAGCCCGGATTCCCGGAAGCGCGCCGACCTATTTCGTGGTATGCGTTCCCGACACTGCCGCCGACCAGGTGATGGAGGAGGCGGGTTTTGCCGGGTTTCAGTTGCTGGCACAGGCACGGGCGCTCGGGCTTTCCGGGTTCCTCGTCGTGCCCCTGAGTCGAGCCGAACGGAACGCGATTGCCTCGGCACTGTCTTTGCCCAGCGGTCACGTCCCGGCGCTGGTGTTCGCGTGCGGCGAGGCCGCGACCAGCACCGCGGATAACGAGCGGGACAGCGGCGCGGTCAGAATCGTCCGGGCCCAGCCGGCAATCCGCCGCGGACAACTGCGGGTTGAGTACCTGCTGAGCCGGGCCGGCGACGTGCGGGTCGAGGTATTCGACATGCTGGGCCGGCCGGTCAGGCTGCTCCTGGACGAGCAGCAGTCGTCAGGGTATCACGCCGCCACGTGGGACGGAACCGGCGAGGCCGGCGCGCGGCTGAAGCGCGGCACGTACCTGGTCGTCATCATCTCCGGCGGGGCCGTCGCGAAGCACAAAGTCACGTTGGGCTAGAAAGCCCAAGCCCCAAACTCTAAACCCCAAACCCCAAATCCCGACCCCTGACCCCTGGACCCCTTCCTCTTCTTGACGCTTCGGGTTCTGCGTTGTAGTCTTCAGAACGAAACGACAGCGTATGACCCTGTGCGTCAAGTGTGAGGCTTGCTAGTGGCCGCGGCCGACCGGCTCGGCGTGCTGGTATGCGAGCGGCTGCACGCGGCCGCGGCCGAGCGGGTGGCGGCGGCCCGGCTGGATGACGTCCGGCTGATACCCTTTCCCGGCGACTGTCCCAATCGACATGACGGCTGGCAGGAGATAGAGCGGGCCGCGGCGGCGGCGGGCAGCGAGTGCCAGCAGTTCCGCGTGTTCGCGGGGAAGTGCCTGGCCGAGTCGACGCCCGCCGACATTGCCGGCCGGCAGCTCGTGGTCATCCGCCGGTGCGAGGGCCTGCCCGGCGGGCTCACCGAGGCCGGGTGCGAGCGGCTCGGGCTGTTGATTGAGAAGGCCGTGCTGGACTGGCGGCTGGAATACCAGCGGGCGCGGCTGAATGCGATTCTGGCGAGCGCCTACCGGCGGCTGACCGATTCGAGCATGGTGCAGGATTTGGTGAGCGGCCTGGCCGAAACCCTGGCCGAGGAGAAGGTGGTCGAGAAGGTATTCGAGCTGTTCGCGATGCTGTTGGCACCGGCAACGATGGTCTTCGTGGCGCTGGAGGACGGGAAGCTCGTGCGGGTCTGGTCGCGGCCGCCGGGGTTCGGTGAATCCGAGGAGGTGAAGCAGCGGCTTTCGTCGTTCCGCCGGTCTTACGCCTGGACCGAGAGCGGGACCGGGTTCAGGCTGTCCCTGCGGCATCGGACGAAGTCGCTCGGGGTGCTCGAGGTTGAGGGCATCTCGCTTTCGGAGTACAAGGACCATTACCTGGACCTGGCGCTGGTCGTGGCCCGGGCGAGCGGCCTGGCGATTTCCAACGCCCGATTGTACCGGGAGCTGAAGGGACCGAACCGGGCGTACCTGGAGTTCGCCGAGGACCTGCAGGACGCACTCACCGCCCGGAAGCGCGCCGAGGAGAAGCAGGCGCAGTTGCTGAAGCAGGTCGAGTCGGCGAACCAGGAGCTGGCCGATTTCGCGCACGTGGTTTCGCACGACCTGAAGGCGCCGCTGCGGGCGATAGATTCGCTGGCGAAGTGGCTGGCGGCCGACTACCGGGATAAGTTCGACGACGAGGGACGGAGCCAGCTCGACCTGCTGCTGGGCCGGGTGAAGCGGATGCACGACCTGATTGACGGCATCCTGCAATATTCACGCGCGGGCCGGATTCGTGAGGAGGTAATCGAGGTCGACCTGGCAGAGCTGGTACCGGCGGTGATTGACCTGCTGGCGCCGCCGGCTCACATCCGGGTAGCAGTGGAGACACCGCTGCCCAAGGTTGTCATTGAACGGACGCGCATCGCGCAAGTGTTTCAGAACCTGCTCTCCAATGCCATCAAGTACATGGATAAGCCGCAGGGCCTGGTCCGGGTCGGGTGTACTGAGGAAAAGGGGAAAGGGGAAATGGCAAATGAGAACGGAAAAGGGGAAATGGCAAATGGGGGGAAAGGGGAAACGGCGAATGGGGCAGGCGGGTTCTGGAAGTTTTACGTGAGTGACAACGGACCGGGAATCGAGGAGAAAGACCGGCAGCGGGTGTTCCAGCTTTTTGAGACACTGAAGCCGCGGGACCGGGCCGACAGCACCGGCGTGGGCCTGGCGGTCGTCAAGAAGGCAGTCGAGATGTACGGCGGCCGAGTCTGGATTGAATCCCAGGTCGGGGAGGGGAGCAGCTTCTACTTTACGCTGCCGAAGAAGGATGAAGGGGCAAGGAAGGATGAAGGATGAAGGATGAAGACCGGGCACCGGAGGCAAGTCAAAGGGCCAGGGTCAAAATGACGAAGCAGGATGAGTCGGTGATAAAGGTCTGCGAGCGGTGCCGGGTGTTGTTGATTGAGGACGACATCATTGACCAACTGGCCTTTAAGCGGGCGGTGCGCGAGCAGAACGTGCCGTACGAGTATGAGGTCGCCGGCTCGGTAGCCGAGGCGCGCGACATGCTGGCCCGGAACCGGTACGACGCGGTCATCACCGACTACTCACTGGGCGACGGGACTGCCTTCGACGTAATCGAGCTCGCCCGGGGAATTCCGCTCGTGTTCACGACCGGGGCGGGCGACGAGGAGGTGGCGGTCCGGGCAATGAAGAGCGGCGCGGCTGACTACTTAGTCAAGGACCACGAACGGACCTACTTGAAGAAGCTGCCGGTCACGGTGGAGAATGCCATCCGTCGGCACCAGGCCGAGGAGCAGGTGCGCAAGCTCACCCGCGCGGTCGAGCAGAGCCCGGCCACGGTCGTCATCACCGACACCGAAGGCCACATCGAGTACGTCAATCCGAAGTTCACGCGCCTGACCGGCTACACCTCGGAAGAGGTCGTCGGCAAGAATCCGCGGGTGCTGAAGTCGGGCGAGCAGCCGCGAGAGTTCTACGAGCAGCTCTGGACCACCATCCTTGCCGGCGGCGAGTGGCGCGGCGAATTCCACAACCGCAAGAAGAACGGCGAGCTCTTCTGGGAGTTCTCTTCGATATCGCCGGTCCGCGACCGGAACGGCAACGTCACCCACTTCGTCGCGGTGAAGGAAGACGTGACCGAGCGCAAGCAACTGGAGGAGGAGCGCGAACGGCTGATATCCGAACTCGACGCGTTCGCGCACACGGTCGCCCATGACCTGAAGAACCCGCTGGCCGCGGTGCTCGGGTTTTCCGAGTTACTCACCGCCGAAGGCGTGGAGTTGAGCTGCAAGGATACGGCCGAGTCGCTCCAGGCCATCAGCCAGAGCGCCAAGAAGATGCACAGCATTATTGAGGAGTTGCTGCTGCTGGCCGGGGTGCGCAAGGCCGACGTCGAGGCACGACCGGTTGACATGACGCTGGTGGTGTCCGGCGCGTTGCAGCGTCTCTCGTACATGATGAAGGAGTACGGGCCGGAGGTGGTGCTGCCGGGGCAGTGGCCGATGGCGCTCGGCCACGGGCCGTGGATTGAGGAAGTCTGGGCGAACTACCTGTCGAACGCGATGAAGTACGGCGGCCGGCCGCCCCGGCTAGAACTCGGAGCCGACACCACGGACGGCAAGGTCCGGTTCTGGGTCCGTGACAACGGGCCCGGGCTGTCGTCCGAACAGCGGGCGCGGCTGTTCACGCCGTTTACGCGGCTGCACCAGGCCCGGGCTACGGGACAGGGCCTCGGGCTTTCGATTGTGCGCCGCATCATGGAGAAGCTCGGCGGTGAGGCGTGGGTCGAAAGCGAGCCCGGCAAGGGCAGTACGTTCGGGTTCACGCTGCCGCGTGCCCCCACGCCGACTAAGGCTGACGCGTGATACCGGGCGAAGTCAGGGACGAAGAGCGATACCGGATCCTGGTCGTCGAGGACGACCGGGTGGACCAGCTGGCGTTCGAGCGGTTCATCGCGCAGCAGAAGCTCCCCTTTGAGTACATCGTGGCCGGCTCGGTGGCCGAGGCGCGGGTACTCCTGGGCGCGGACCGGTTCGACGCGGTGGTATCGGATTTCAACATCGGCGACGGTGACGCGTTTGACGTGATTGCGATGGCCAAAGCGCTGCCGGTTGTGGTCGTCACCGGCTCGGGCGACGAGGTGATTGCCGTCAAGGCGCTGAAGGCCGGGGCCGCCGACTATCTCATCAAGGACCACGAGCGGAACTACCTGCAAATCCTGCCGGCCACGGTCGAGAATGCCATCCGCCGGGCGCGGGTGGCCGAGCAGGTCATTAAGCTGACCCGCGCCGTGGAACAAAGCCCGGCAGCGGTGATGATTACCGACAACCGGGGACACATTGAGTACGTCAACCCGCGGTTCTCGGTCGTCACCGGCTACGAGCCGCGCGAAGTGGTTGGCCAGAACCCGCGATTGCTCAAATCCGGTTTTCACCCGCCCGGGTTCTACCAGGAACTGTGGGAGACGATTGCGTCCGGCCGGCTCTGGCACGGCGAGATGCGCAACCGGAAGAAGGACGGCGAGCTGTTCTGGGAGTCGGTTTCGATTTCGCCGATTACGAACCAGGACGGCGTGGTCACACACTACGTCGCGGTCAAAGAGGACATCACCGCCCGGAAGCAGGCCGACGCGGCGCTGCGCGCGGAACGCGACCGGGCCCAGCGCTACCTCGACATCGCCGGGGTGGTTATCGTCGCGCTCGATGTCAACGGCGCGGTCACCCTGCTCAACCGGCGCGGCGCGGAGTTGCTCGGCTACCGCGAGGCGGAACTGCTCGGCCGGGACTGGTACGACTACTGCGTGCCCGCCGCCGAGCGCGTCGCCCGCAAGGCGGCGTTCGCGAAGCTCGTCGCCGGCGAAGTCGTTCCGCCCGCGCGCGAGGAAAACACGGTGCTGGCGCGCGACGGCACCAAGCCCGTCATCGCCTGGTACGATACCCTGATCCGCGACGAGGCGGGCAGCATCGTGGGCACTTTGAGCTCGGGCGAAGACGTTACCGAAATGCGGCAGACCGAGGCCGCGCTCCGCGAGAGCGAGGAGAGCTTCCGTGCGCTGGCCGAGAACGCGCAGGACGGCATCATGATTGCCACCGACGAGCAGGGCAACGTCTATGTGAACCGCCGCGCGGAGCTGATTACCGGGTACACGCGGGACGAACTGCTGACGAAGAGTTTCTGGGACATGGCCCGGCCGGACGACCGGCCGATGCTGGAGTCTATCTTCCGGCGCCGGTTGGACGGCGAACCCGGGCCCGAGCACTACGAGACTTCCATTGCCCGCAAGGACGGCACCACCGTACCGCTGGAGTTGAGCTCGGCCCGCACCGTCTGGCACGGGCAGCCGGGCCTTATCCGTATCGTCCGCGACACGAGCGACCGGAAGCGGGCCGAGGCGATGCTGGCCGACCGGGAACGGCGACTGGCGGTCCTGATTCAGAAGATGCCGGCGGTGCTGTGGACTACCGACGGCGAACTGCGCTTCACCTCATCGGTCGGCGCCGGCCTGGGACAAATGGGCCTGAAGCCCGGTCAGGTCGTCGGCATGAGCCTGTATGACTATTTCAAGACCCGCGACGCCGAGCACCCGCCGATTGCCGCGCACCGGCGTGCGCTGGCGGGCGAGCACGCGTCTTACGTGGTCGAGCTTAGCGGCCGCGCCTATGACAGCGACGTACAGCCGCTCTATGACGCGCTGGGCAACGTTGTCGGCACCATCGGTCTCGCCCAGGACATCACCGCGCTGCGCCGGGCCGAGGAAGCGCGCGAGAAGCTGATTGCCGAGCTCGATGCATTCTCGCACACGGTCGCGCACGACCTGAAGAACCCGTTGTCCGCGGTGCTCGGGTTCGCCGAACTCCTGACCGACCGCGGCGTGAACATGAGCCGTAAGGACCTGGTCGAGTCGCTGGACGCGGTGAGCCAGAGCGCGCGCAAGATGAATACGATTATCGAAGAGTTGCTGCTGCTGGCCGGGGTGCGGAAGACCGAGGTCGCGAAAGCGCCGGTTGACATGGCGGCAATTGTCAAGGGCGCGCTGGGCCGGCTGGCTTACATGGTGGCGGAGCACCAGCCGGCGGTCGTCCAGCCGGAATCCTGGCCGGCCGCGCTCGGCCACGCCGCCTGGGTCGAAGAGGTCTGGGCCAACTACCTGTCGAACGCGATGCTTTACGGCGGCAAGCCGCCGCGGCTCGAACTGGGCGGGGAGACGGTCGGCGACAAGGTGCGGTTCTGGGTCAAAGACAACGGCCCGGGCCTGGACGACGAACAGAAGGCGAAGCTGTTCGCGCCGTTCACGCAACTGGGCCAGGCGCGCACCGGCGGCCAGGGCCTCGGGCTTTCGATTGTCCGGCGCATCATGGAGAAGCTCGACGGCGAGGTCTGGGTCGAGAGCGCGCCGGGCAAAGGCAGCCGGTTCGGGTTCACGCTGCCGCGTGTCCCCGCGCCGACTAACGGGTTCACACTCCCTGGCGTGAAACAAGAGTGACGTTGGGGCTGTTGAGAAACCCCATTCATGTCACCCTGAACGAAGTGAACAGTCTTCTAACTCTCGCGGTATCATCGTCGCGAAGATTCTTCGCTGCGCTCAGAATGACAGGAGGTGGCTTCTTCAACAACCTCACCGTTAAGAATTAGCCATTGGTCATTAGGAATTGCCACGGCCGTAGTACTCCATGTCTTTCCTGATTGATGGTCTGATAGTCCTTTTCGTGGGCCTCGGCATATATGCCGAGGCAAAGCGGGGCCTGTTCTTTGCCCTGACCGATATCGTGCGGGTGATCGTCGGGCTGGCACTCGGCTTCGCCGCGTTCTCGTTGCTCTACCGCCTATCCGGTTCGTACGCGGCCGGGTTCATCGCGTTCGGCGTCGCGGCCCTGATTGGGGTCTTCGGCGTTCGAGTGCTGCTGCACGTGTTGCGACTGGACCCGCCGTGGGGAAGAAGCCCGGCGGCCAGAGTCGGCGGCGGCCTGGTCGGCCTCCTGCTCGGATGTCTCATCAGCGCGGTGTTCGTGCCGGTAGCGGGCCGCACTGCCGGCGGGCGCGACGCCGTAATCGGCTCATTCCTCGCCCAGCCGTTCCTTGGAACCATGCCCGCGCTTTACTACGCGGCCGACGCGCTCAACCTTGACCTGCCGATGCTCAACGTCCGGGCAGTCCGGTTCGAGGACGAAGGCAAAGAGGCCAAAGCCGGGCTGGTCGCGCGTATCAACTACTCACGGCTCCACGGTTCGACCTGCATCGCGTGCGGCGCACCGGTCCACTTCGACGGGTACTTCCCGCGCGTCGGCGTTTCGGTCTCGCCCCGGTTCACCTGCCCGAACTGCGCCCGGACCTCGGACGGCTGCCAGACGTTCGAAGGATTTCACCGGATGTACGGCCACTGCCCGGTTGACGTTTCCGCAGAGCTCGGGCCGATTGACTGCGGCGTCTGGCCCAACGACCGGCCGGTGTACCCAAGGGGCATTTGCCCGGTTGACGGCAAGTTCATACACTGAGCTTCACCCACCGCGTCTCCGTCCGCGCCGCGAGCCGTAGGCGGGCGCTTGCCGCAGGCGCGCGCGGGCCTTGAGAACCGTACAACAAAGTGCCGGGCCACAAGGAGTGGGCCCGGCACCGAATCAGGGCACGCTCACGAAAGGAGGCGGTCATGGAAGGGAACGCAAACCTTCGTGCCCTTCACCTGTTCAGACGCGCATCACGGCTCATCGGTTGCCCCGCAAGGGTGTCCGTCTCGCGCGGATCTAACCGAGGTCCAGGGCCGGCGAACGGTCGGCGACCACGGGCATCTCGCTGTACTCGCGCCCGTCGAGTTCCCGGCCGTGCAAGTGCTTGCGGGTCCCGCCCCACTGCTTGAAATAGAACGCCGCGCCTGCCTTCTCGCATTGCTGCTTGATGGAGAGAACCCATTCCTTCTTCATCGGCCGCGCGCCCGGGCCGGACTCGCCGCCCACGATGACCCAGTCGATGCCCTTCAGTGGCAGGCGTCCGACGTCGCCAATCAGCGGCTCAACCGACAGGAACTTGACTTTGGCCGGGGTCGCAACGAGGTCGGCGATGCGATGCACATTCCGCGCATCCTCGACCGTCACGCCCATCCAGACGTTGTCCGGCCACGGCAGGATGGGCGCGAGCTGCTTCAGCCGCACGCTGCGTTTGGTGAGCACCTGGAACCGGTGTTGGCGGCAAACCTTCATCACCCCGAACACGCGCCGGATGAACTCGGATGGTACGCTGTCGTGAAACAGGTCCCCCATCGAACAGAGGAACACCGTATGCGGTTTGCGCCACGACTGCGGGGTCAGGAGTTCCTTCTCGTGGGTCGTGACCTCAAACCCGTTCCGGTACTTGGGCATCCCGGCGGCCTGCAGGCGCAGGGCGAACCGCTCGGCATAGCAGTGCGCGCAACCCGCGCTGATGTGCGTGCAACCCGTCACCGGGTTCCACGTCGCCTCAGTCCATTCGATGGAAGAGTTGAGCGCCATGAGCCGCATCCTGAGTATATGCTGCACGATGCGGCGCGCAATCTTGCCGCCCGGCCGGGATTGGCCGCCACGCCATTGACGGAAATCCGAGTGACTTAAATGGGGCAGCGCCGATCCCAGGAGTGCGGCGGAAGCCGATCGGCGTGGGTGCCAGCCGGCTGACGATAGACGCCACGCGCCGGGATTCAGGTGGAAACTACCGGCCCGCCGTGGGCGAAGACGCGGCTGAAGAGGACGGGACGATGTACGTCCCGCCCCGGAGAAGCTGTCGGGCCTACTCTATCTTGATGGCCTTACGCGTGAGCGTGGAGTTGTCGGTCTCCAGACGCCAGAAGTAGACGCCGCGCGCGACACGCCGGCCCTGTTCGTCGCGGCCGTCCCACAAGAGGGAGTAGGTGTTAGGGGCCAGGGACTGGGCGCCGGAGAGGACCCGGACCAGTGCGCCGGCCGCGGAGCAGATGCTGACGCTGGCCTGGGCTCGGCGCGGGAGGCTGAACCGGATTGTGGCCGCGCCGGTCATCGGGTCAGGCACGGGCCGTTCGAGCGCGACGACTTTGGGCAGGCCGGTCTGCTCGGCGATGCCGCTGTAGAACCCGACCGTGACCGAGTCCTGCACCGTGTTGTTTGCCGGGTTCATGTCGGTTGCGAGCATGGTGGAGCAGACCATGGGGAAGGTGCCGAGCGCGAGCGCGTCCCAGTCGGCGAAGTCCAGCGTGTCACTCCTTCCCACCCCCAGTGTGACCGAGACCGTGTCCGCATAGTCGAGGCCGATGGCGAAGCGCGTGTTAAAAGTCTCGCTCGTGGTGCCGGCGTTCGCGACTACGGCTCGCGGCGTTATCGTCGCACCGGAGTCGACCGTGTCCGGGGGCGCGAGGAGCTGCGCACAGGCGACGTCCCGCACTCGCACAGTCACCGAGCCGAACTTCTTGTCGTTGCCCGGACACCAGTCGCCGCTGAGGCCGGTGGAGCAGCGGGTGGCGTTCGCGCCGCGCGCGAGCGCGGTCCAGGAGGCAAAGGTCACCGTCGCCGAATCCCCGGCGGCCAGGCTGGTCACATTCTGGGTATCCGCGTACGCACCGATGCGGAAGATTACCCGGAACGAGGCGGCGGCCGTGCCGTAGTTCTGCACCCGGGCCTGCGGCGCGGTTGACGAACCCGAATCCACGGTGCCGGTCGGTGCGATGAGCAGGTAAGCGCCGACGTCATGCTGCTTGGGAATTTTGCCCCGGGCAAAGGCCGCGACGTTGTAGTCCGGGATGCCGACCGGCGTATCCGAGGAGACGCCGGTCGCGTCCCACGCCAGGTGCTGGGCCGCGAAGTAGCTGATGGTGCCGGTTATGGAGTCCGAGACGTCGTCAATCGCCCGCACGAAGACCGAATCGGTCTGGCCGTCGGTAATGTACGGCTCGCCCTCGGTCATGTCGAAGACGATGTTGTGGTTGGGGAACGCGCGGTCGGTTATCGAAGAACGCCACGTGCGGAAGTCCTTTGACCGGAGCGGGGAGGAAGGAGTGCCCACGCCGAGGCGGATGCCGATTTTGTCCCGGGCCGAATGCGTGAGGCGCACGCGGCCGAGCATGGTCGGCGCGTAGGCGATGCGGTCGTCCTGGTAGACGCCGACCTGGGCGGAGAGCTCCGCGTTGGTGGCCGCGACATAGGACATCCACCAGTATCCGGCGAGACCCCAGCCCGTGCCCCAGGAGTTGACCAGTTTGAAGGCGCCCGGGCCGTCGTGCGTGGTCATGGTGTCGTTGTAGCCGACGATGGTCACAACGTGGCTACCGCGGTTGCCGCCATACGTGTCGGCCACGCAGTACTTGTAGCCGTAAGACTGGATGTTGTCGAAGTTGGAGTAGACACTGATGCCGATGACCGTCGTGTACCCGCTGTCGAGGCGCTGCCGGGCCTTGTTAATGCCCACGGAGTCGGTCATCGAGAACCAGCGGCTCGTGCTGCCGCGAAAGGGTACGGCGCGGGCATAGGCCGATTCGGACGGCCATGTGATGCAGTCGTTCTGGTTGTAGGGGCAATCGGCCATGGTCGCGCAACCCTGGTCGGCAATCAGGGCGTAGGCGGTGTTGGAGCCCGAGCCCTGGTCCGCGCCGCCGTTTATCTGGTTGTAGATGAACGCCGGGCTGAACTGGTGACTGGCCAGAGAGTCGTTCCAGTGGTGCTCCAGCCACTCGTAGTGGGTCTTCTGGTAGTACCCGATGGCCCACGCGCAGCACGAACCCTGGGAGCCCTGGTTCCCGACCGGCGGCATCTGGCTGGAGAGGTCGACCGAGATACCCAGGCGGCGGGGAGCGGAAGGCACCGTCTTGTCCTCAACCATCCACGGTGCCGTCCGCGGGTCGTCGCGAATCCACCCGCACGGGTGCAGCGGTTCAGCCTGCGCCACAGCCTGAAACAGCAGCACTAAGGCAGGCAAGACGAAATAGCGGCGACAGACTTGAAGTCTCATACACATACCTCCCAACACAGGAAGCGACGGCGGTCATTGTCGAAACGGAAAAACCCTGATTCAGGGATTGCAGACGCCATAAGAAGCTGGTGGCGGTTCGCGATCACGGACATCGTCGCCGCGAAATTCTACCCAACTCGCGCGCGGACATCAAGGCCCGCACCGCCTTGGACCGCAGGTTACCAGTGAAACGGGCCAGACCCTCTCGTCGGACTCGGCGTCGGTTTGCCGGTGGCAGTGCCCGGAGCACCGGTTCCTTGATCCCCTGGTCTCTCCTGAATCCCCCCCCGCGCATCATGGCGCCGCTGCCGCTCTGCCGAGCTGAATCAAGACCAGCGCGAGGACGGCGAGGGCGATGCCGAGCCAACTGCGGACACCGACCTTCTCTTTCCATAATACCACACCGGCAACAGCCAGCAGGCCGACCTCAGCGGCGGCAATCGCCGGGTAGACCGCGAGCCCGGGCAGGACCGTGAGCGCCAGCACCAGGAACAGGTAGTTGCCGAGATTGGCGGTGCCGAGCAGCGCGCCCCATTTCAGCGTCTCATTCGTCAGCCGGGGCCGGCGCAGGTAGTAGAGCAGCGTGGTGACGAAGAAGGCCGTGATAAAGATGACGGTCTGAAACGGCAGGTTCTCGGCTTGCGGCAACTCCTTGCGGAAGATAAGGGCCGGGATCATCACGAGACCTTCGGTCAGGAAGAGCAGGGCGAGCCAGAGCAAGGACGAGGAGTTTGTGAGTGACGAGTGGCCACGCACTGCGCGCGAGTTACCAGTTTGCAGTTTGCAGTTGGCAGTAGCGGATGGCGGCTGGCGGTCAGCGGTCAGCGGTTCGCTCTTGGCGAGTTTGGGGCGGGCGACTTCGGACAGGACCAGCGACAGGGCGAGCAGGGCCACGAAGCTGCCCGCGATTTCGAGCAGCGATGGGTTCTCGTGCCAGATGATGACCGATGCAAACAAGGGGATGACAACGGCCGTGCGCATGGCTACGACCGAAAGGGCGAGCCCGGCCGCCTGGATTGCGCGGGTCCAGACCAGCAGGCCGGCTACGAACAGGGCGCCGGTGATGGCTGCCAGTAGCACAGTCGGCGGCGAGATGTGGTTCTGGCCGAGCGCGACCGTGGCGAAGAACCCGATGATGGCCGCGACCGCGTAGTTGGTGCGGATAAGGGGCAGGCGGTCGAGCGAGCGGGAGTCAGCGTGTTTGAGAACCAGGCCCATGCCGACCGAGGACGCGACCTTGAGAAGCAGGTAGAGCACGAGGAAGTATCCACAGTCGGCAGCACGGGTCAATTATTGCCTGATGCAGAAACAACGATATAGTTAGGAATGACCAACGACCAATTGCCAATGACCAACGAAACCCCAATGCAGGAATGCCCAACACGGAAGCCGGGCTGCGCTTCTCATTTCCGCCCTTGGTCATTCGTTGGGAATTGGGCGTTGGGAATTGGTGATTCGTGGCGGGCCGCGTGGACGACATGCTGACGCCGACAGTCTTGAAGCAAGCCGCAGCCTTTCATGGCCACTTGGGTCCGTGGCTGGTGCTTGGCCTGAAGGCCGGGGCGTATGCGCGGCGGAAGCTTGCGGCGTCGCCGTTCGAATTGCGCGCTCGGGTGTTCTGCCCGGCAGGTACTCCGTACACGTGCTTCGTTGACGGAGTCCAGTTCAGTTCGGGTTGCACCATGGGCAAGGGGAATATCAGCCACCATCGCGCCGCCGGGTGCCGGGTCGAGTTCACCCGGCGGGACAGGCCGGGCCGGGTGCGGCTGGCGCTGCGGCCCGAGGTCTGGACCGAGCTTCATGCCCGGCCAAGCCGGGGCATGGCCGGCGCGGCGCGGTTGGGCCGCGAGTTTGCCGGCCGGCGGCTGGCAGAGCTCTTCACCACCGAAGGAAGAGGAAGAAAGGGAGTAAGAGAGTAAGTGACGGACACTCTCTCCCTCCTTCTCTCACTCCCGCACTCTCTCGCGAAGCCATGAAGAACGGCGCGCGCTGGCTGCGGAATGTCGTTCGGGAGTGGGGAGTCGTGATTGTCGCGGTCCTGCTTATCCGGTCGTTCGTGGTCGAGGCGTTCATGGTGCCGACCGGCTCGATGCTCAACACAATTCTCATCGGCGACATGATGCTCGTGAACAAGTTCGTCTATGGGTTGAAGCTGCCGTTCACCGACCAGACCCTCATCCCGGTTTCGCACCCGAAGCGCGGCGACATCGTGATTTTCCGCTTTCCCCTGGACCCGGATGTTCCGGCCGGCGCCAGCCGTCTGTTTCCCGCAAAGCTGCCGCTGCTGCCGTTGTTCTGGAGCAAGACGAAGGGCTTCTTCCAGTGGTACACGCCGCTGGCGCTGGTGAAGCGGTGCGTGGCGGTCGCCGGGGACACGGTCGAGTACCGGGACAAGCAGCTCTACGTGAACGGGCGGTTGCAGGTCGAGCCGTATGTAATACACAGCGACGGCAGGATGCTGCCCGGGTTCGAGCCGGTTCCCGCTCAGGCGGCTTTCCAGAAGGCCTGGGAGGAGAGGCGGTTCTTCCGTACCGAGCTGTCGGCCTACGTGCGCGACCGGTTCGGCCCGGTTGTAGTTCCGCCGGGGTGCATCTTCGTGATGGGTGACAACCGGGACAATTCCGAGGATGCGCGGTTCTTCGGGCCGCTGGAGTTGCGCCACGTCCGGGGCAAGCCGCTCGTCACGTACATGTCCACGGCCGCGGCCGGTTACCCGATAAACATCCCCAAGATGGTACTTTCGCCCTGGGCAATCCGGTTCAACCGTATCGGCCGGCTGGTGCGGTAGTCCGAGCCCGAACCCGGACGTAGAACCGCCAAGAACGCCAAGGCTCGGAAGGAACTGTCCACAGATTTCACAGATTCCGATGCCGGTCGGTTCTGGACAGGACAACCGCGGATTACGCAGATGACGCAGATTCCGGTTTCCGATTTGGGGTTTGGGGTTTGGAGTTTAGAGTTTCCCGCTCCCCGCGGGCTTTGGAGTTTGGAGTTTCCCGCGTCCTCGCGGGCATGGTTGCTTGACCTTCGGCCCTGCCCGTTCTATACTGACGTCCTGTGCAGACAACTGACAAAGGTGTAACGCCATGAAGGGCGGTATCCGCTGGCTGCGTAGCGCCGGCCGCGAGTGGGGACCGGTGATTATCGCGGTCCTGCTTATCCGGTCGTTCGTGGTCGAGGCGTTCATGGTGCCGACCGGCTCGATGCTCAACACAATTCTCATCGGCGACTTCATGCTGGTAAACAAGTTCGTATACGGCGTGAAGCTGCCGTTCACCGACAAGACCATCATTCCCGTATCGAGCCCGAAGCGCGGAGACATCATCGTGTTCCGGTTCCCGGTTGACACCGATACGCCGCAACCGGAGGGACGTTACTCGCGGCTGTTTCCCCGCTGGCTGCCGCTGCTGCCCGTGTTCTGGGACAACGAAGCGCACTTCTTCACGTGGTACGTCCCCCGCAATTTCATCAAACGCTGCATCGCGGTGGCTGGCGATACGGTCGAGTACCGCGACAAGCAGCTCTACGTGAACGGCAAACAGCAGACCGAGCCATACGTGATGCACACGGACTCGCGGATGCTGCCCGGGTTCGAACCGGTGCCCACCCAGGCCGCTTTCCAGAAGGCGTGGGAGGAGCGGAAGTTCTACCAGTCGGATTACTCGCCGTACGTGCGTGACCGGTTCGGGCCGGTGGTGGTTCCGGCCGGGCACGTCTTCGCGATGGGCGACAACCGCGATAATTCCGAGGACGGCCGGTTCTGGGGGCCGCTCGACCTGCGCAACCTGCGCGGGAAGCCGCTGGTGCTCTACTTCTCGTCGGACGCCGCTCCGAACATCGCCCGGATTATCATCTCGCCGTGGGCGGTGCGGTTCAATCGCATCGGCCGGCTGGTACGATGAGTGACGATTGCCGATTTACGATTGTCGATTGACGGACTGAGGCCGGTGAAACCTGAGACCGAAACCACAACCCCGAAAACCGCCGGCGCGATTCTTGTCTCGGTGCCGTTCGGCGACGAGGGTGATTGGCGAACCGGGGCGGAAGGAGTCTCCCACTCACACGCCAAGGCTGACCGATTCACGGCCGCGCTCTGCCGGGAGATTGCCGGGCGCGGGGCAGAGTTGCGGGGCCGGGAGTTTGCCACGGTCAGTTTCAGCGTCGGGGCGTCGCTAGTCAGCCTGGACCAGCTCTACCGGGTTATCCAGACCCTCTATGACAGCGTGAGCGTCGTGCCGCAGGAGCAGACCATCGCGGTCGCGGCCGGAGCGGTTGACGAGGCAAAAGCCAAGGTCCTGCGCGAGTCGGGCTTCGACCGGGCGGACCTGCGTCTCGGCAGCCGGCGCAGCGAGGCGGCCGACTTCCGGGTGCTGCGCGAAGCCGGGTTCGCGTCGGTCGGATGCGAACTGCAATACGCCGGGGCCGGCGACGCATGGTCACAGACGCTGGATGCCGCGTTCGGGCTCGAACCGGACCACCTCGCGCTGAGCATGCCGCCTAGTGGTAATGTGCCGGGCGTGGCCGCGGGCCTGCTGCAGTCGTTCGGGCTGGCGCGGGAGAAACTGTCAAGGGACTTTCACAACTACGTGCTGCACTGCTGGTGCCGGCCGGGCCACGAATCGCGCCACGTGGCCGCGGTGTTTGCCAACCAGCCGCTGGCCGGGTTCGGCCCGGGTGCAGTCACGCGGCTGGGAATGGAAGAGGCCGCAAACCCGGTGCGGATGGCCGACTACCTGTCCAAGATTGAGAAGGGCAGGCCGGCATTGTCCGTTGCCCGGTCCGCGGCCGAGAGCCGGCTTAAGAACGACCTCGCGCGCCTTGCCGGCGTCCCGGCGGCGAGCGTCAACCAGGCAGAAGCGGAGGCACTCGTCGGCCGCGGGCTGCTTTCGAGCCGGGACGGCGGCCTCTACCTCACCGACCCGGGCGTGATAGCCATCGACTCCATCTGCCGGGAACTGACCGCCGCCGGTTGACACCCCGGCGATTATCAGCTACATTCGGTCAACGTGGACGTGACGCCTAAGCGGTTCTTCGTCCTGCTGTCGGCAGCACTGGCGGTCGCCGGCTGCAGACACTATCCGAGCAAGGTTGAGCCCTGGGTCTGGCCCGGGGCTAACCGGTTTAATACCCTCTTCTTCGCCCAGGCCGGAACCCGACCGAAACCGGCGTTGCACTACGTGGAGGCATGGGATGCCGAGTGGTTTGAGATGCCGGAACTGGAGCCGGTGCCGGCGCTCGCGCACGCCATGCACCAGCCGCTGATTGTCGACCTTGACCGCGACGGCGCGCCGGAAATCATCACCTCCGAGCTCAGTTGCCCGGCCCATACGATTCTGACCGCGGACGGCGTGCCCCGCGCGGGGCGGGCCCGGGACGGCACGGACTGGGACCGAGTCCGAAGCGACTCGGCGCGAATCGTCGCCGGTGACAGCGCCGGCTGGGTGATGCTGCCGGAATCAAGCCTCGTCCGCGGGCAACACACCAGCCCGCTGGTGGTCCGGCTCAATCAGCGGGTGGTTGCGCTCCAAGTCGTACTTGTGTCGACAACGCCTTTCCCGCGCCGCATGCTCGAATGCCGGGACTGCGCAACCGGCCCGCTGCTGTGGCGGTATGAGTTCGGGGCAAGGCCGGACCTGATGGCGGCGGCAGACCTGAACTCGGACGGCAGAGATGAACTGCTGCTCGCGACCTACGGCGAAGAGAACGGCGCGGTCGGGAACGGCACTCAAGACCACGACTCCTGCTATTGCGTGGCCCTGCGCGAGGACGGCACGCTGCTCTGGCAGCGCGGGTTTGGCGCGCATCCGTTTTCCGGCTGCCTGGCCGGGGTGGCCGACCTGAATCGGGACGGGAAACCGGAGGTCTTCGTCGGGTATTACACATGGCAGAACGACTTCGGTGGACTCGCGGTCCTTGACGGCGCGACCGGGCGGTTGATGGCTGCGTCGTCCGGGCCGGATTCGTCGCCGGTGTCACACGTTGCGGTGGGCTGCGCGGACATCGACGGGGACGGCAGGCTGGAACTGGCGGCCGCAGTCTCCGGCCGCAAGGCCGAGGTGCTGCTGTACCGGCTGGAGGAAAACCGACTGGCACTGGTTGCGCGCCGGACCATCAGCCAGACTCTCGACCCGGTCGTGACCTGCGAGTGCCGGCTGCACGGTATCTGCGACCTGGACGGAGACCGGAAATGCGAACTGGTGGTCTCGCGCTGCCAGAAGCGACTGATATGCCCGGACCCGGCGTTCTACCCTTCAAAGTACGACTCGTGCGGCCTCTCGGTGCTGGGCGCGTCGCTTGAGAACCGGCAGGACATCCCCCTGCCGGTGCGCTGTCAGTACGTGACGCTCGGGGACGTGATGCCGGGCGGCAACATCGAGCTGCTCATCGTTACCGACCGGCTTACCCTTTACTCGACCGAAGCCGACTAACGGGCGGTGATACTCACCGGCCGCGGGTAGACCGCGCAGCCGAATGTGCCCGAGGCACCCGTAACATTCCCGCCGTTCAGAAACAGGTCGAAGCCGCTCTTGTTCCAGCCGCCGTTCACGGCCGTGATGCTGAAGACGTACTCGCCGGGCACGGCCACGCCGAACGAATCGCGGAACGCGGCGTCCGGCACGATGCAGGTCGTGTCGGTGAGGCCGTCGCTCCAGCCCAGCGCCGGGCTCGACGTATCGGCCGGGCTGATGCCGACCAGGTAGGTTTCCGCGCTGTCCGATTTGGTCCAGACTGCGCGCAGCGTGTCGGTGCCGATGCGCAGCGAGTCGCCCGGGCGCGGTCCGAGGATAGAGAAGCTGTCGGGCAGGAAGCCATGGGCGGTGATGGTCTTGCCCGCGGGCGTGACGATGGTCAGGTCATAGCGCTCGAGGTAGTTCAGGTCGAGCGCCGCCCTGAAGTAGACGCCGGAGACCTTCTGGCCGACCGGGTCGTTGTTCAGGCTGACGTCCGCGCCCGCCATCGGGTCGATGCTGGCCGGGAAAGGGTTGGACCAGAATGAAGTGTCGCCCGGGTCCGGGCTCTTCATCCAGTCGTCGTGGAAGATGTTCTGAATCGTCGCCGTACCGACGAGAACCGAGACGGTGTTGCTCTCCGGGTTCAGGGTCTTGGCGACCTGGGCCGTGACAATCACGGTCGAGAACTGGCTCTCCTCGCAACCGGTGAGCGCGACAATTGCCAGCAGGGAAACGGTGACAAACGCGAGTCTCATGTTACCTCCCGGGCCCGGACGGCTGGTCTGTGAACTTGATGTCAATGCGGTTTCCCGATATGCCTTTGATTTCGAACGGCACCGCCAGCTGCTTCGTTCCGAGGTCGTCGAGGACTTCCTGGGTCGAGGTTTCGGACACAATTTCGAGCAGGGCGAGGGAACCGGTGAGGTCGCGCTGGATGACGCTTTTCACCCCGCGCACCTTTTCCAGAATCTCCGCCTTGAGCTTCTGCACCTTAGCGTAGTCCGCGTTCTCGCAGTGAAGCTGGGTGATGCTCTCGTGCCGCTTCCAGCCTTTGAGTATCTTCGCCATCAAGTCGGCGCCGGCCGAGTCCGCGACCTGCTTGCGGGCCGCGTCCTCGCTGAACGGCACCTCCCGGGTGAGCGCGGTCGCGCCCAGCACCTCGGCGCTGGCGGCATTGACTGCGCGGGCGGAAAGCCGGACCTTGAAGAAATCGGTGACCGCGTTTGTGTAGGGTGCCTGCCTGCGTTCTCGCGAGTTCTGCACGGTGCCGGCCACCACTACCTCGGCGCCGGTGCGCTGCCCGAGCAGGATGGCGGCCTGGTTGTCACCGGCGAGTATCTGGCGGAGTTGGTCCGTCTGCAGGTTCAGCCTGACCGTGGCCGCATCCACGACCGGGAAGCCCTTGGCCTGGAACGCGCCCACAATCATCGTCTCCATCATCTCGGTTTCGAGCATCCGGTCGGTGACCGCGAGGATGTCGTCCTTAGGCACTTCCTTGACTACGACCATGATGCGGGGCCGGCCCTGTTCTCCGAGCAGGATGCCGATGGCGTTAAGGTCATCTTCAATCTTGTCGAGCTTGACCCGGGCGCGGATGGTGACGCGGTAGAGCCCGGCGTCCGGTCCCTCGGCGATGACGCGGTACGATGAGACGTAGCCCGAGGCCTGCGCATAGACTTTGTCCGACAGGAGTTGGAAGTTCTGTACTTTGGTTTCGGAGTTGATGAACGTGCCCACGCCCTGCTCGACCGCCTTCCGGAGCGCGTCCTTCAGTGCGTGGTCGCGGGCGATACCCGCGTCGGCCGAGGCGGCCACGCCTTCGACGAGTACCTCAGTTCCTTCGCCGCCGGCGAGGGTCACATCCGGGCCGGTCGCGGGCGGTGGCGCGGTCTGGGCCTGGACCGACGGGCTCGGGTTTTGGTAGGCCGGCGAGACCAGGCAACTGCTCAGAAGCAGAAATCCCAAGCTCCAAATCACAAATCCCAAATCCCGAATCCGGTTCTTATTCATCTCTCGCCTCTCGTTTCTCGCTTCCGCGCTACAGCACCAGCTTGACGAGGATTCGGCCCGCATCCATCAGGAATTTGAATCCGTCCTTCAGCCACTTCACCTTGTCCACGTCGCCGCGGCCGAGCACGATGTCCGCGCCGAGCTTGCCGCGCATCTCCTTTACCTTGAGCACCAGCGGCTGCTTCGCGAACTCGGGCCGGGTGAGAATCTGGTCGAGCGCGCCGACGAACTGCACCGCGTAGGCCCCGGGTTGGCCGCTGTACTTCATGTATTCGCGGGTATCGAGCAGCAGGTTGCCGCTCTCGTCATAGATTTTCGGGAACAGCGCCGGCTTCAGGCCGGTGTTGCCGCCGTCAAAGACGAGGCCGGAATACTGGCGCAGGAACTCACGTGCCTGCGGAGACAGGCTGCTCGCGCTGACGTCGCCGCCGGGGCCGTTCGGTGCGAGGATCGGCGTGAGCGCGTTCTCGACCCCGTCCGCGCCGTAGAGGTCGCATTCGAGCTCAACATCGACCGTGCCGGCAATCGAATCGTACTTCGCCGGGCCACGTTGGCGCGCGCCCTTGACGATGCCGTCAACGTGCTGGTAGACGACGTCGTAGTCGGTCATGAAGTTCTGCACCTTGGTCTCCGAGTCGATCCGCACGCCCTTGATGATTTCGAGCAGGTTGCGCTGGGCGACGACGGTGGCGGCCCGCTCGGCCATCAGCCGCGCCTGCGCCTTATTCGTGTTGCCCGGGTCGAGCACGCCGGTGCCCTTGGCGCGGACGGTCTTGCCCGACCAGTCAATCGCGCCGCCGGGCAGCGGCTCCTCAACCGGGACGGGAGAGGCAATCGGGCCGATGGCCTGGGGCAGCTCGATGGGGCCTTCGGTCGGGGCCTGCTGCGGTTCGCTGCGCACGACCGAACTGGCACCGACCGTGCCGGTGGTCGCGCAGGACGAGAGCACGCAGCATACGGCAAACAGCATGCAGCATACGAGCAGCCCGTACGCCCATCGGGTATTCTGCACTTTGCATTCTGCAATTTGATATTTGACTTCAGTTCTCACTGCTGACTTCCTTTCCGTATCAGCGGCCCGAGCGCGGTGTCGAGCGCACCGTCGAGCGCCGCCGCGGGGCCATCGAAACTGGAGCCGGTGCCTTGCGCGTAGTAGAGCACCTCGGCGGTCTCGACCGAGATAATCTTCACGTAGAGCTGGGCGTCACGCTGCTCCGGGTTGTCCTTGAAGAACTCATCGTGCTTGAGCGCGGTGATGTTGATTGTCATCACGCCTTCGGCGCCCATCAACTTTCCCAGCTTGGCCGCGGTGCCCGGGTCAACGACGCCGGAACTCCCGAACTGCTGCTCCTGGAGAATCCGGTCAACTTCGCTCCGGTCGACGAGCGAAAAACGGCCGGGCTTCATCACCAACAACCCGGCGTGGTCTTCCAGGCCGGACGTGCCGGCCTGGTCACCGGTCGTCGGCAGGATGGCGATTCGCCACGTCCGGTCCATCTTGAAATTCGGCGACATGCTGTAGGCCTCGTTGGCCTGCTGCATCTTCTGCACAGCCGCCGGGTTGAAGCAGCCCGCGGCCAGCGCAGCCAGCAGCCAAAGCGCGCCAAGGCGCATGAACTTACCAGTCATTAACTTACTCCCTTCACGGTTGTTAGGAGACAGATTATCAGTGGGACACGCGGCGATGTCAAACAAGCGCGGAAGAGAAGAACGAAGAGTGAAGAACGAAGAACGAGGAACGAGGAACAGGAGGGAAGAACCAAGAACGAAGACGGGGAACGAGGAACGGAGAGGAAGAAGAACGAAGAACGAGGAACCAAGAACGAAGAACGACGAACGAGGAACGAGGAATGAAGAACGGAGAGGAAGAAGACGAAGAACGAAGTACCGGAACGAGGATCGGAAGCAGGGCAATTCCTGATTAGCGCGAGGGGCGCTGGATGCTTTGCTTGGCCTTTCTTGCGCACGTTACGAGGATTGCCAATAGTTCATCAGCTTCTTTCCTGAGGCTCGCTATCCGCTCTGGCTTCAATATGCCCGCGCCGACCAGAAGCTGGAGCCAGTAGTCGGTTTCATCAAGTTCCTGCAGCGCGGTCTCGATCTTGCTGACGTACTCGGCAGGGGACCGGCTTCGGCGGGCCTCACGGTAGTGCGCGCCGACCGAAGTTCCAGACCGCAGCACCTGCTTGCCGATGACCTGCGCCGTGGTCGAACGTGGAAGATTCGCGTAGAGCCGGATGACGGCTAAGGCGAACGCCTGAGTCCGGTCCGCGATGTCACTCTTGCTCATAGTGTCCTTCTTTGTTCTCGTTCGTCTTTCGTTCTTTCTTCTTTCGGAGTTCCCCGCCCGTTCCTCGTCCCCCATTCGTTCTTCGTTCTTCCTTCTTTCGGAGTCGTCCGTCCTGTCGTTCCTCTATTCGTTCTTCGTTCTTCCTTCTTCCTTCTTTCTGATCTGCACCCCTGCCCCGATGACCCCGAGCACCACCCAGCCCACTATCATCAGTCCGTAGTTCGCCGGCGGCGTCTTGGCGCCGGCGGTCACATGGTACCATCCCAGCAGATGGAATGCGCCGAACACTATTCCCCAGGCGCCGGCAAAGGCCGACAGGATTGAAACCAGCGGTCGTTCGATGATGAGCGTCAGGATGCCGCCCGCGACAGCGGCTATTACTCGAACCAGCATCGGGTTGTGCCAGCCGGTCGCGGTCAGGATGATGCCGGCAAGCAGCACGCCGGTTCCCGCGCCAAGCAGGAAGACGCCGACCTTGTAGAGCAGGGTCGAGACGACCGCGCCGAGGATTCCGCAGACGACACCGATTATGATTGTGAAGACCTGGCTCGCGCCATGGATGAGACCGGCGACCGCAAGCCCGAGAGCGAGTCCGACCGCGAACCCGGCCAGCGCCAGCGTGAAGCGGAGCAGCCGGTAGCCGAAGAAGCAGAGGACGAAGCCCACAACCAGCATAAGAACAGGTGAGAGGGTCGTGACTACGTTCATGTACACTCCATTTCCGACAGCGGCCGTCGGTCATTTCCGCGTTGATTAGTCATCAGGACTTCGTCACTTGTGATTGGCGGTAGCACGCCGCTGCGCCAGCCAGTTCACCACCAAGGTGGTGACAAGCGCGAAGACCAAAGGGTCGGTGACAAACCTGAACCGGTTGTTCTCGCCGACTTCGACGGCATTGGCTACGAGCGTGACCCAGGCGGCGGAGAACCAGAGGAAGAAGAAGGATGAAGGATGAGGGATGAAGGCGGAAGGATGAAGGCGGAAGGATGAAGGGCGGAGGAGGAAGAAGAAGCCGGCAACCAGGACGAGTGCGTAGGCGAGGATCAGGAACCAACCGGTGTTGAGAAAGCTCTGTAGGTAGTAGCGGCCCGGGTCGGTCTGGCGCAGGCTGTGGTCCGAATGATAGCTGAATCGACCGTCGAAGGCGATGCTCGCGAAGCGGTCGAGCGCGCTGATGTGTCCGGCATTGCCGTCGAGGAACAGGTATGCGCTTGCGGGCAGGAAGTAGGTGAGATACGATTCGGCCAGACCGCGTTTGTACGCGGCCGGGCGCGCACTCAGGATTCGGAACGCGTCGCGACCGTACTGCCGGGATACCGCGATGAACAGCGTGTTGTTGAAGTTCGGGATGGTCGAAGGCTTCAGCTCCTGGTCAAGGACCGGGATGCCGGTCGGCCCCGGCTTCGGAACGGCACTGTAGTACTTCTCCGGGTTGCTGAACGGCGGGACCATCGAGACTGCCGAAATTGTGCCGTTGTCATACAGCGCCCGGCGCTCCGGTACGGTCAACATGCTGTTGGTCATCTTCGAGAAGTTGATGCCGAACCACGTGCTGCCGGTGAACTCGCCGGTCTGGGCAAGGTTCTTGCCGTACCAGAACACGACGATGAGCACCGGCACCGCGGCTGCGGCCAACACCTTGCGCCAGTCCTTGCGCCGAAACAGCACCAGCGCAAGCACAAGCCCAAGCAGCCAGACAAGATGGAACAGGCTCCACGTCATCGCGAGTGTCGCGGCCGCCACGAACAGCACTAGCGCGTCAAGGAACCGGCCGCGGCTGACGAAGCGATGCCAGAACAGGGCGGCAAGCAGCAGCAGCACGGTCATGGGATAGGTGTAGAACAGCCAGTTCTCATAGAGCACGCAAGCCGGGCTGGCGATGTAGATTGCTGCCAGAGCCGCGCTCAGCACGTCGGAGATGCCGAAGCTCCTCAGCAACTGGAACAGGACGACCGCGAACACAAGGCCGAGGAGCAGATAGCAGACAGCGAACACAAGCGTCTCGTGACCGGGGAACAGGTTGACGACGATTCCGAGGAAAAGGTTGAAAGCCGGTGGCTGGCTGTGGAGATGCCAGAGACTTTGACCAAGGTTCGCCTTGAGCAGTGCCGGGTCAATGAACTGCCAGAACCAGGGAAGCGAACTCGCATCGAACCGCACCCCCGCGATGTAGTAGCCGATACGCGAAAGAACGAACGCCGCGACGACCGTGACCAGCGGCCACGCGTTCGAGTGCGTCGCCTGCGGCGTTCGGCGTCGAGCGTCTGGCGTCTGGCGTTTCTTCACTGTGCCTGAGCATATTGGCTCGGCCTGCCAAGTCAAGCGAGTGGCATCGGCCTGCGAACTGTAAACTCGCAGATCAGTTTCGCCCTGATGGGAACTCGTGCGGCTCGCGTCCGTTGCTCGCTTGACTTGAGCCGCCGCACGCCTATCCTCTTGCCTCATGGGCACGACCCCAGCCGCGTCTAACCCGGCCCGCGACCTCCTGACCCGCAATTGGGCCAAGAAGGTCGCACAGAAGCTTCAGAGCCTCCTGCCCAACAAGCCGAACGAAGCCGACTTCCGCCACGCGATTGAGCCGCTGTTCGACGGGTTCTGTGTTGAGGCCGGTATCCCGCCGCTTGCCCACGCCGAATTCTCGCTTGCCTCCGGCACAGCCGATGCGGTCTTCAGCCGATTCACCATCGAGTACAAACGCCCCGGCACGCTCTCCGCCAACTTCGACCTCGCAACCCGCAGCGCGGTAGACCAACTGCACGGCTACATCCGCGACCTGGCGGTCAAAGAGAAGCGCCAGGGCCAGCGCCTCGCCGGGGTCGTGTTCGACGGCTGCTACATCATCTTCTGCCGCTATCTGGCCGGCAAGCTCACCGACTCCGGCCCGTTCGCAGTCAACGAGCAGAGCCTGGGTCGGATGCTCAGTTGGCTGGCCGGGTCCTCGTCCGGGCCTGCGCTCACGTCCGAGAACCTCAACCGTGACTTCTCGATTGACCAGCCGCACACCAAGGAAATTCTGGCCGCATTCTGCTCCGCGCTCGACTCCGGCCTGGCCGACAAGGACGGTATCGTCACCAAGCTGTTTGAGCAGTGGAAGCTCTTCTTCTCCGAGTCGATTGACTACTCCGAGGCCTTCGGTGGCCGCAAGCTCGAACCCCTGAAGAAGTGGGTCGCCAGAGCCGGCATCGAGGTCAAGTCTTCGGAAGACGCCGAGCGCTTCTTCTTTGCCCTGCACACCTACTTTGCCTTGCTGGTCAAGCTGCTCGCCTGGCTTGCGCTCTCGCGCCACATCGGCGGCAGACTCTCCGGTCCGTCCTTTGCACAGCTTGTCACGGCCGACCCCGAGACCCTGCGCCGCCGCCTCAAGGAAATGGAAGAAGGCGGCATCTTTCGCGCTTTCGGCATCTCCAACCTCCTCGAAGGCGACTTCTTCTCCTGGTATCTCTACGCATGGCATGACCAGATGGAAGCTGGCGTGCGCGGCCTGCTGGAGCGCCTTGACCGCTACGACCCCTCAACCCTTTCCATTGTGCCCGAAGAAACCCGCGACCTGTTCAAGAAGCTCTACCACTACCTCCTGCCCAGAGAGATTCGCCACAACCTCGGCGAATACTACACGCCCGACTGGCTGGCCCAGCGCCTACTCAACCAGCTCGACAACGAATACTTCACCGGCGACCCCAACCGCGTCGGGCCGAGCCTGCGCAAGAAACTGCTGTCCCTTCGCTTCCTCGACCCGGCCTGCGGCTCCGGCACGTTCCCGGTTCTCATCATCGCCCGGATGCGCGAGCTCGGCCTTGCCCTGATGCTCAACGAGACCGAGCTCCTGGACGCCATACTGCACAACGTCGTCGGCATAGACTTGAACCCGCTCGCCGTCCTCACCGCCCGCGTCAACTATGTCCTCGCCATCGCGCCCCTGCTTGAGCATCGCCGAGGCGAAATCACCGTTCCGGTCTATCTCGCGGACTCGGTCCGCACGCCGTCAGAAGGCGAAGGTCTGTTCGGCAAGGGCGTGTACGAATTCCCGACCGCAGTCGGCAAGTTCCACGTTCCGGCCGTGCTGTGCGCCAAAGGGAGATTCGACCCCTTCTGCGACGTCCTCGAAGAGTGTATAAAGAGCGACGTGGCGACCGACAGCTTCCTTCGCCGAGTCCGGACCGCACTGAAGCTCGGCCCCGAAGACGGCATCAACGGTGAGGAGAAGATACTGTCTGACTTGTATAGCCGGCTCTCTGAGCTTCATCGCCAGGGCATGAACGGCCTTTGGGCGCGACTGCTCAAGAACAACTTTGCGCCGCTCACCATCGGTCGCTTCCACTTCATCGTCGGCAACCCACCCTGGGTCAACTGGGAGCATCTGCCCGATGGATACAGGCGGGCAATCGCGCCAATCTGGCTTGAGTACGGCCTGTTCCAGCAGGAAGGCATGTCGGCTGCCTTCACGAAGGACGACATCTCTGTGCTCATGACCTACGTGACGTGCGACAGGCTTCTGATGTCCGCCGGCCGCCTCGGATTCGTCATCACGCAGACGCTGTTCAAGTCAGAGCTTGGCGGCCGAGGGTTCCGGAGATTCAAGATACCAGACGGCCGGGCCGGGGCGACGCTACTGAAAATGGTTCACGTTGACGACATGGTTGACTTGAACCCATTCGAAGGTGCCGCAAACCGAACTGCCGTGATGGTGCTGGAGAAAGGCAGCAGAACCGCATATCCGGTCCCGTACACGCTGTGGCGCAGAAGTGGCGGGGCACCGTTCTCGTACGACAGTTCGCTTGAGGAGGTTATCCTTGGCACCAAGCGCCTTGAGTTCTTTGCCGAACCGGTGGACGACCGGACCTCGCCATGGATCACGGCTCGAAGAGGAGCCCTGAAGGCAATCCGAAAGATCATCGGCGCGTCGGCCTACAAAGCCCGGGAGGGCGTAAACACCGGCGGTGCGAACGCGGTGTTCTGGGTTGAGGTAACGGCCAAACGTCCCGACGGCTTGGTCGTGGTGCGGAACATCGTCGAGGGCGCGAAGCGCAAGGTCGATGAAGTGAGAAGGCCACTGGAAACTGACCTGCTGTACCCGCTATTGAGAGGGCGTGATGTCCAGAGGTGGAAGGCAGCTCCGGGCGCATCCATCATCATGACCCACGCGGCCAGAATGAAACAGGTCGCCATTCCCGTGAGCGAGATGCAGAAGCGCCTACCGCGCACCTATGCCTACCTTCGACACTTCAAGGCTGAACTCGAAGAGCGCGGCGGATGGGAGGTCAAACAGGCGATGGCGGCCGGCCGGCCATTCTACACGATGTCGGAGATAGGGACATACAGTTTCTCACGCTGGAAGGTCGTCTGGCGCGAGCAGGCATCCTCGATGACCGCGGCGGTTGTCGGTCCGGCCCAGGTGAAGTCCATCATCCCGGACCACAAGCTTATGATGGTCGAGTGCGGTTCCGAGACCGAGGCCCACTACCTTTGCGCGATGCTGAACAGCAGTCCTTCTACGATGGCAGTACTGGCTTATGCAATCAATATCCAAATGGGCCTGCACGTACTTGACCGCCTCTGCATCCCAAAGCTCGACCCGAAGGACAAGGTGCACAAGCGGCTGGCCGAGCTCTCAATGCAAGCGCACGAGCTGGCCCGGACTCCGGCTGGTTCAGAGCCGTCAGCCGTAAGTCGTGAGCTGCAAGCCGTCGAAGCCCAAGTTGACCTCGAATCCGCCAAGCTCTGGAACCTCTCCGCCTCCGACCTCGCCGAGATTCAGCGAAGTCTGAAGGAACTGACGGAATGAGGCTTACCTTCATGCAGACGGTGGCGACAGCGGAGTTGACAACGGGCAGCGATAGCCGAGAATACCTGACGGAGACACGACTGACTCGAACGCAATGACTCGGGGAGATGTCAGAGATGAGCCTGTCCCCGAAATGCCCCGACCGCGAGACGTCTCTCCTTTTCTTGACTCCTCCTCACCCCGCGTCATAATTCCGCGTGGAATTTGAGCCCTGCCCCGCCTTGACGGACTTGGAATTGAATCTCTGCCGAGATACCCCGGGGACGCATGAAGTGCGACGCAGAAGAGGAATCGCGTGACACAGTCTGAATCCGTGTGCCAGCCGACCGCCCGCAGAGCCGAAGACGAGCGCGAGACCGGCGCCCTCCACCCTGTCATAGAGCTGATAAGGACCCGCCACCGCTCGGGTAGTAAACCGAACCACAGAGACGACGGCGCAAAGCTCGGGCTCGCGATTGAGGGAGGTGGAATTAGGGGTGTCATCTCCTGCGCGATGGCGACCGGCATCGAGTATCTCGGTGCTCTGGGTGCTTTCGACGTAATATGCGGTTCATCCGCAGGTGCTGTCAATGGAGCATACCTGCTCTCGGGGCAGTCCGCCCTCGGAACTCATGCGTACTACGAGGACATCAACACCAAGTGGACTGCCCCCGATTCGTTGGACACTTTCTTAAGCGGCATTGGCCTGTTTCTCGAAGTCGTTTGGGCTAAGATAGCC
>CAIVTL010000610.1 GCA_903908785.1 Caldifarciminota bacterium
GCCGTTCGCTCGGCCGCACGCCGCGCCAGCGGTAGATTGACCAATGGTCATTCCGGACGGCTGACGAGCATTTCCGATTGACGAGTTACGATTGTCGATTGCCCGAAACCTCCACTGAACACGACGTTCTGTGCCGCGGAATCGTGGCGGGCCAAGTGATGGTCTAACTGTCATGGCTTACTACTGGCGAAGGCCGCTAAACTTTGCGTGTGCATGTGTTGTGTTCATTCTTGCGGCCGAGCTATGCGGCTGCTCCACCCATCCTCCGAAAGCCCCCAGCGCACCGGTAGGCGACTCGAACGTGCTGACGGGCACCGCTCACGGATACTCTACGAACGTGACCGACCCGAATGCAGGTCCGGTCAATGTGCGTTTCACGTGGGACGACGGCAATACCTCGAATTGGACCACGACGACCTACTCGTTCGGAGAGACGGCGGTAGATTCCCACAACTGGAGCTCATCCGGCATATTCCACGTCCGTGCCCAGGCGCGGGACGCGAAAGGTCGCACATCGCCGCAGTCAGACTCGTTCGAGGTCACCGTCTCCTCGCCGGGCGATGAACCGCCGCTGACGCCCGACGCGCCGCTCGGTCCCGACTCAGGCGTGGCAAACGTAAGCTACACATTCCGCACCAGCACCACCGACGCGGACAACGATTCGCTGGCCTTCCGGTTCGACTGGGGCGCGGGCGACACTTCTGCCTGGCTGGGACCGGTAATGACCGGTGAGACACTCTCCGTGGCCCACTCCTGGTCGGCGACGGGCACGTACGGGATACGGGTGCAGGCGCAGGACGTCAACGGCTTCGGCATGACGTCGGGCTGGTCCCGATCGCACACTACCGTCATCCGCTGAGGTCCCTCGCCTCCGGCTTCTCCTCTCCTCCCCGACCCCTGCCCCCTGATCCCTGGCCCCTGCCCAAGGCCCCGGCCTTGACAGCACATCTCTGCCCGCTACTATAGCCGCCGACGTTCTGGAAGACCGAGCGTCTTCGGTCGAAACTGGACGACCGACGTGTCCACGTTTCTCTAGAAAGGAGATTGCATGCTCAAGACCGTATTGATTCGCCTGTTCCTGCTGGTGCCGTTCGCGCTGGCTGCAGTTCTCAGCCTGGGGTGCGACGAGATGGAACCGAAGCTGGAGACGGACTGGGTGTTCAGGGATACGACGGGTACCTTCGAAATCCCGGCTCAGGGCTACATGTACTTCAAGGCAGAAGTGACGCCTGAAATGCTGGAAGTGAAGGACCTCAAGCAGGTTTTCCTCCAACTTACGGCCCCCATCATGTCGGCCCCCAACAACGCAAGGCTCGTCGCCTACCTGATGGACGAAACCAACTTCCTTAGCTTCCATATCGGCGGTCCGTTCGAGTGCATTTCTGCGGATTCCTCGCTCTCGTACCCGGCCGTCTCCGCATACGTTAATGAGGCAGGCGATTTCTATGGAGTTCTGAGCAACCGGTACGACACGCTGCCCAAACGCGCCAAAGTCGGCTACATGCTGCAGCACTGGGCGATGGTCCCAAAGTGATGAGGAGTTACCGCGAACCGTGGCAAGAGGAGCACGCTTATGGACAAGAAACGCAAGGCGAGTCCCGCAAAGAAGTGGGGACCGGCGTCGGATGAGTGGACTGAAGTCTACAACAAGATAGCGGCGGGGATTGGCGACCAACGGAGGATGTTCGGGTTTCCGTGTGCCTTCGTGAACGGGAACATGTTTGCCGGCCTGTTCCAGACCGGTCTGTTCCTGCGCCTGTCCGAAACTGAGCGCGAGGAATTCCTGCGGCTGAAGGGCGCGTCGCGGTTTGAACCTCTGCCCGGGCGAGTCATGCGCGAGTACGTCACCGCGCCCGCCGACATGGCCCGCCAACCCAAGGTCGTGGCGGAATGGCTCCGGAAGGCGTTCGTCCATGCCTCGTCCCTGCCGGCTAAAGTCAGGAAGGCAAAGCGCTGACGGCTGGAAGCCCTGTCCATTCACGACTGACGAGCAGTGATCAAGGAGATGTAACATGACGAAGTTGGCGCTGGTTGCCTCAGTCGCCCTGCTCGCGCTGCTGACCTGCGGACGGCAGGCGCAGGTGCCGAACGGGCCGGTCGGGCTCTTCCCGGTCCGGGTCGGCGACAAGTGGGGCTACGTGGACGAGACCGGCAAGCTGGCCGTCAAGCCACAGTTCGCAGCCGCCTACGGCTTTGCCGAAGGGTTGGCGCCGGTCGCAAGCGCAGGCAAGTTCGGCTTCATCAACAAGACCGGCGGGGTCGTCATCAAGCCGCAGTTCGACGAATACCGGCCGTTCGACCAGGGCATGGCCGCAGTCAGAACCGGCGGGATGTGGGGCTGGATCGACAAGACGGGCAAATACGTCATCGACCCGAAGTTCGAGGGCGTCTCCGACTTCCACGAGGGCCTGGCCGCCGTGATGGTCGAGGGCAGGTGGGGTTTCGTAGACAAGACGGGGAAGATCGTGGTCGAGCCAAGGTTCGACGAGTACCTCGATTTCTCTGAGGGACTCGCCGGAGTCGCGAACTACTATAAGTGGTGCTACATCGACACGACCGGCAACATGGTCATCAACCCGCTGTTCCAGTACGCAATGTCGTTCTCCGAAGGGCTGGCGGCCGTGCGAGTCGATGGAAAGTTCGGCTTCATTGACAAGACCGGGGCACAGGTTATCGCCCCGCAGTTCGACGCTGCCCAGAGCTTCGCCGACGGGCGCGCGCGGGTGCTGGCCAGGGACAGGTGGGTCTACATCGATAGGACCGGCAAACAGGTCACGGCCCAGTTGTTCGAGCAGGCCACCGACTTTGTCGCAGGGCTGGCCGGGGTCTGCATCGGCGGCAAGTGGGGCTACATCGACACGACCGGCAAGTTGGTAATCAGCCCGCAGTTCGACGACGCGACCACGTTCTCCGAAGGGTTGGCCACAGTCAGGGTTGGCACCAAGTGGGGCTACGTTGACAGAACCGGCAGGCTGGTAATCA
>CAIVTL010000611.1 GCA_903908785.1 Caldifarciminota bacterium
AGTCGTCCAAGCTCGTCACATTCTTCACGCTCGAACGCGGCAAGGTGAACTGCCTCGCTAAGGGCGCACGCCGGCTGAGGAGCAAGTTCGGCGCGGCGCTCGACATCTTCGCCCAGTCGCGCATCATCTACTACTCGCACGAAACCCGCACCCTTTTCACGCTCTCCGATGCCGAACTCGTCCGCTCCTTCTCCAGCCTCGCGCTCCTGCCCGAGCGATTCCTCGCCGCCGAACAGATGTCCGAGTTCGTCCTGCGCGTCATCCAGCCCCAGGACCCCAGCCCCCAACTCTACCAGCTCCTGCTCAACTACCTTTCGACTCTGGAGAGTTTGCAGTACCCAGTTTGCAGTTTGCAGTCCTCCGGTTCCGCCAATCTGCAATCTGCAGCCAAAGTCAACCGCCAAGAACGCCAAGGCCGCCAAGATTCCGGGCCGGACAATCAGCAATCTGCAATCCACAATCCACAATCCCCTCCGCCTCCTTCCGCCAATCTGCAATCTGCAATCTCCAATCTGCAATCCCCCGGCCCCCGACCCCTGACCCCCGACCCCTTCCCGGCTCTCGTCTGCTCCTTCCTCCTCAAAGCCGCCAGCTTCCTCGGCTTCCGGCCCGAGCTCCGCCGCTGCCTCATCTGCCGCCGCCCCATCGAAAGCCAGCGCCCCGCCTACTTCGACCCCGCCCGCGGCGGCATCATCTGCCCCCGCTGCGCCGGCGAGAATCCGTCAGGCACGCGCCTCGACCCCGCCAGCCTCGATACCCTCTCCTTTCTCCTCTACACCCCCGCGACCGAAATCGCCGCCCTCTTCCCATCCCTGACCCCTGCCCCCCGACCCCCGACCCCTCTCCTCGACTTGGTTCTCGGCTTCCTCGGCCACCACTTCGATCCGCTCGTGCTCAACTCCTTCCGCTGGCACGCGGAACTCGAACGTAACCCCTGACCGCGGCCCGCCACCTGCTCTCCGCCGTTCGCCAATCGGCAATTGGAGACCGATGCTTCGCTAGAAAGCTCGTCGGAACGTTCCTCGTATCCCCAGCCGTATATCATGCTGTACGTCTCAGTCTATCCTGACTCGCATACCGCGCTGTGTCTTCACCTGAATCTCAACCCGCATCTCAACCTCAACCTCAACCTGAACCTTACCCTGAACCTCAACCTCAACCTGAACCTCAACCTTTTCCTGTTCCAGAAGCCGTTCGAGAAGCCGAACCCGTCGTCGTTGCGCTCGTTGTTTGGCTTCAGGGACCGGTCATTGTCTGTTCAGGTTGGTGTCGCGCCGTGTCCCAAAACGTTGCCCCCAGGGCGACCCCTATATGCGGACTACCCGACTTGCGCCAGGCTCCAACCTGTCGACAATACGGAAGTTACGTCCCAAGACCGCTTTCCGCTATTTCCCCAGTTCTTTTCCCCATCCCGCCTTCGTCCGTTCCCGCTGACCGTGTATGGGCGAGGCGCAGCGTGGGTCTGGCCAATGGTTAGGGAACAGGTGAACCGGCGCATCAGACTGTTGCACTTCGACGTTGAATGCGGGGGGAAGTCAATAGAGTTAAGTATTGTGAGTGTGTCCCCGAAATCCTCTCGGTCCGCAACCCCGTGCGTTAAGGTTTTCGCGGCCTTCTTGCACTAGTGGGAGTGAGTCGTCGCGCGCCCGGCCGCCCGATGGGCGAAGCGAACGGACTCAGCGCTTCGGTCGGGGCGGAGGCAAGGGCGGACTGGGGTTGAACAACTCGCCGCCGAAGGCGATGCGGCCGCCGATGGGCGGCTGGTAGATGATGTGGACGCTCTCGACCGGCCGGCCGCAGGCGCGGGCAATCGCCGCGGCCAGCTTCGGCGCCTCCTGCTCGAGTTCGAGCTGCATGGGCAGATGCGCCCTCATCACTCGCACGAACACCGGTTTCGAATCGGCCTGACTGTCGTTCTCGGCATAGTGCTCGGCCGACAGCTCGTACAGCTTCACCCACGTCCCGCCCGCGGGCGTGCCGAACACCAGTCCCGCTTCAAAAGCAACGGCCGCCGCAAGCCCGGCCGGGAGCTTCTCTCCGGGCCCGAGTACGAATTCTACATCAAGTATGGGCATACAGGAAAACGCACATCGTGAACCGTGCACCGTCAACCGTCACGTCGCGCCTGCGCATCACTCAACCGGACCGGTGTGATACACCCTTGGGGCAAGCCAGAAATCAACCATTACGCCGTGAACGCTGTCGATGGCAACAGTCACCTTGGGGTCATAGAAACCGATATACGACGCGCTGAGCTGATGCTTGCCAAGTGGGATGTGGTCAATCGTGTACATACCGCTCAAGTCCGTCGCTGTGCCCAACTCGGTCTGTTCGACAGTCACAAAAGCCCCGATGAGCGGTTCGCCGGTCTTGGCATCATACACGTAGCCCGAGGCAGTGCCGGGTGGGCCTTCGGCACTGACCTGCACATGAGGTGCGACGGGCTTCGGACGGTCAGGCGCGTTGAGCGCGGACGGGTCAATCAGACCGAGAATCCCGCGGGCGAAGATTGCCGCGATTGCGGCTAGGAAGACGTACTTCATTGGAGGCTCGACATCAGAGTCGCGTCAGCCGTTGGACGAGGAACTGCGCTCGCGCGCCGCTCGTACCGCGTACGCGTACGACCGGAAGTAGCGGCGCCACGATACCTCCGTAGACCCGTACTGGTTGTCCGCGTAGAAGTAGTCGGCCAGCACCTCACGGACGCGGGTGACCTCCCGCAGGCGGCAACGGTTCTTCAGGTCGCCGATGGTCAGGTCGAGCAACTCCAGCGCTCGCTCGACAGCCCTCATGCTGTACTCGCTGTTGCCGCGCGCCTTCCAGTTCAGTGCCCGCTCCACTTCGCTGCCGACATTAGCCATCTGCTCGACCAGGCCCAACTGAAACCAGCGTCCACCCGCGAGTTCCTTGTGCTGCACGCTCACCTTGCGACCAGTCGGCTGACGACGGCCAATACGGCTTTGCGCGTATCCTGGCTATCGACCCCGCGGCTCCTGTTGCCTTGGCTCGGACGGATGTTGATGACGGAATCGAACTCCACCCAGTCGTTGGTATTGATGCCGGGATACAGGTTGATGCCCCACAGGTGCCGCTGCTGCGAGCCATCGCTCAGCAGTTCGGCCTCCTCATCGGAGTGCATTTCACCGCCAATCGCCATGATGCCGCGCTCAACATCCACCACGGCCTTGACCAAATCTCCGAACTGATCCCTGGCCATGGACTCGATTTGGGACAGCGGAATCGGATTCCTGACTATAGTCACGGCAGGTAGTCTAGCCCGGCGCTCGGCGGCGTCAAGCGTGCAGGGCGCAGGAAGGCTTGCAGGAAGACGTACGCCGTGAACCGCACACCGTCAACCGTATGAGCAGGTTTGCGTTTGGCTCAGCCGTCCGCAGTTCGTCACGGCAGTCCACTATCAGGCGGCGGGGCCGCGGACTTCGGCAGCAGCCTGCAGGCCAAGCGTCTCCAGCGGCTCCACCTTGACCTGAATCTTGGTGCCGGGCGACTGCGCCGCATTCGCCGCAGCCACCAGCTTCTGCTCAAGCACCGACAAACCCTGACCGATGTCGCCGGGAACGTTGGGCGTGATGATAATCGAGATGGAGGCCTTTCTGGCAGCGAACTTCTCCCTCACCTCGCTGCCGGTCACCAACACGGGTCCCCACGCAAGGATTCGGGCGTGGATGATTGAGGCGGGGCTACTCATCTCGCTCTCCAGCGACCGGAGCCTCCTGCTCCTCTTCCGGTTCCAGGTGAGAATCGGTGACGGCACCGGCGGATTCGGAGATGCTCTGCCGAACCTTGCGCTGATAGTTGTCCGACAGGAGGCAGGAATGCCAGCGGTTGTTCTGGCTCATGGGGCGAGTGTAGCGCGCGCAGGGCGCGTGGTCAAGCAGGTTGGGTCGGACGCGCGTAGCTCAGACAGGCGGCAATCTGTCCGAGGGTAAGGTCCGGGAATTCGCGCTGGGTCTCCTCGGTGGTCATGCCCGTCGCGAGGTAACCGAGAATCAGGCTGACGGGAATCCTCGTTCCCTTCAGCCGCGGCTTTCCGCGCAACACATCGGGGGTGCTGACAATCTCGTCACGCCAGTCAGTAGCCATATTCACATCCGATGACTGAGTCTATGCACGTGCAACAGCGAGTCAAGTGCGAGCGCGACCCGGATGCCGGCGGTTGCGGGGCGCCGTCACCGGACTGCGGCTGCGCGGAGGCCCGCGCGTTTGACTTCCGCGTGGCAGGCTTCAAGCGTCCGCTCGTATCCAAGGTGGCTGAGTTCGCGTTGGAGCGCGGCCGCGCGAGTCAGCTTGTCATGCCCGCTTCTGCGGCCGGCATGCCGGGCGGCGATGCGCTGCTCGGCGTCGGTCCAGCGACGGAACAGGGGCATCGGGACCCCGCGTTTGACGGCCCGTTCGCGAAGGTGCTGCTTGATGGCAGAGAAGGAGCGACCGTGCGGACGGCCGCGGCTGGGGTGTCTTTGCCGGGCTGCGTCGAGTCGCTTGAGCACAGCCTGGCACCCCCGCGCGGCGCTGCGGAGGCTGCGGTACCGGCCGTCCGCGTACCGGCCGATGAAGCGGTCCACGACCCGGTCTTCCCCGGGCGACCAGTCACGAAAGCCCCAGGCCAGGTCGGCTTCTTTTGCCACCTGCCTGAGCTTCCGGTCAATGGCGGCGATTGTGCGCAGCGGAATCGGCCGGGCCCCGGGCGCCCAGCCTTTGCGGCGCCGCTTCATCTCCGCCGCAAACGCGCACGCGGCCTGCCGTACCTCGTGGAATCCACCCGACGACACTTTGCGGGCAAGCTCCTTGAGCAGTCGCCACTCTTCCGGGGTCCAGATGACGTGTATCTTCTTCCGGCCGAGCGCAAGCGCGCGCTCGCCGATTCGGGCCGCAGTTGTCCGGATTGTCCGGGCGTGGTACGCGCGGAGTCGTGCGAGGGCTCTGTCGCAGTCAGCGGCCGCGACGGTGGCGTCGCGGTATTCGTGCCGGATGACTGCCTGGGCGAAGCGGTCAACCACGCGGTCTTCGGCCGGGGTCCAGTATACCCGCCTCTTGACAATCTTGTCTGACTTGGTCCGAGTCTGGTGTCGGCGTTGCTCGGGCGTGCGACGGCCCCTGCTACCGGCGGATCTTCCTGATGACTGCATGGCGCGATTCTATCGCGGGCACGCAGTCAGGTCAAGAAGACGGGACGAGACACGAATGGAGGGAGCGAGGGAGAAGGGGAGTGAGGGAGCAAGTGCCGAACATTCTCTCTCTCCCTGTCTCCCTGTCTCCCTGTCTCCCTGTCTCTCTATCTCCCTTTCTCTCTGTCCCGAAGGCTGCGGCCTCTCCCGTCGGGCTCATGAGGAAGCGGCGGGGAGTTGCCTCCCCGCCGCAGTATGTAAGGCTGTTCTCTTAGTGCGTGACTATGACTTTGGCAACCGGTGATTCGGTGCCGATGACACGCGCGAAGTAGATGCCGTCCGCCAGCAGCCGGCCGTCAAGCGTGGCCTGGCCGCGGCTGAGGGTGAGCGTGCGCACGATGCTGCCGGTCGCGTCATAGAGTTCGATTGCCGTCTCGCGCCCGGTCGGGTTGAGCAGCCGGATGGTGGCCGCGCCGCCGAACGGGTTCGGGTTGACGTCAATCCGTGCCGTCACCGGGACCGGTGTCGGTTGCAGTTCTTCGACGCCGACCGTACCGTAGATCGTCGCATTCGCACAGACGTCGCGCAGGATGCCGTCGCGGCTGGGCGACCAGACGCCGGTGTATTCCCAACCCTGGAAGGAAAGCGGCGGCACTGAATCCATACCGAACGCGGGGTCGCCACTCGTAGCCGACGTCGCGCCGACAAAGAACGCGCCATCGGTGATGACAACACGTGTCGGCGGCGTTATCGTGTGCCATGCGGTATCCGCCACGTGAACCGTCGTTTCGTACAGCGGGGTGCCCGGCCCGCCGCCGGGCCCGTCGTCGTCATAAATGCCGACTGTCGGGTCTGTCGGCACTGCCACCATGCTCATGAAGACCGTCGCGCTCGAAATCGAGCACGGATAGACCGGCGGCACAAAGCGGTTGCCGAACCCGCCCGGGCCGTTCCAGTACATGGAGTTGCCCGGTGTGCCGCTGTCGTAGCTGAGCGTCGCCGGCATCTGGACCACGTGGAGTTCAAGGGTCACAGTGTCGTTCGCGGCGAGCATATCCCCGGTCATCTTCGTGAATACCTTGATGACGTAGGTGCCGACCGTGGCGGGCCACCAGTTGCTGGCGAGGGCCAGCGATTCGGTCTGTCCTGGGACCGAAGCTATCGTCATCATCGAATCGGAGAAGACGACCGCGCCGTTCTGACGCAGGACCTTGAAATAGGTCTTGTAGGGAGCTTCCGGCTGGTTGCCATAGTTCTTGACCATGGCCCAGAGCGCGAGCGGCCGGGCATTGATTGCGAACAGGCCGCCGTTGCGGTCGTTCATCGCGCTACGGATGCCCACATCGTGGATTTGCAGGGAAGTTGATTCGGGCGGGAAGAAGCGGACCGCAAGGTCGGTGTGGTACATGTTGCCCGCGGGCATCGTACCCGAGAGGTAATTCAGGCCGATTGCGCCCGAGATGTTCTCGATGCCGGTCTGGTTGCTCGTCGGCGCCCAGCCGTTGTACGGCGCGCCGCTCTGTTCCTTGTACTGGAACGTAATCGACGAGTCTTCCTTGGTCAGGATGACCTGGAACGTGTTGTTGCCGCCGGTGCTCCAGAACTTGATGCTGTCGTATTCGACGATGAAGCTGTCATCGCCGTTGGACCAGTACCAGATTGAGCCGCTGGGCGAGCCGCTGGCGCTGCAGTCCATGTCGCTGAGGAGCGGGGCCAACTGGTTGTTCGGCCGAATCGTGCTCGGGACCGGGTTGAACGGCGATGCGTTCGCTGCGGCGTCGCCGAACGTGACGTAGCCGTTGGACCCGACGATGACCGAGTTGACCCGGTACCAGTAGTACGGGAACTCAAAACCGATCGGGAACGGCCCGGCGGTGTTGTCGTCGCCGAGGGTCGTTATCTCGGTCCCAACGCCCTTGATGCTTACCCAAGTGTAGGTCGGAGCGCCCGGACAGGTGGTATCTGAGTCCAGATACTGGTACCCGTACGAGTCCGGCCCGCCGCCGCCCAGCAGCACCGGCGCGTTCGACGGCATGATGCCGCCCGGCGTCAGCGCTACCAGCGCGATTGACAGAATAGTTACGAACATCGGACCTCCTTTTTGACCCTGCGCGGGCAGAGTCGTATTTCTCTCTAACCTTATGGCTGCCCGGTATCTAGCCAAGGCAGCACCGGACGCTGACCCGCAGACTTTCTACCACTTTGAATATAGGCTACCCACGCCGGATGTCAAGCAGAAGTGGTTGGCAGGAAAGGCCGGCGTTCACCGGTCCGCCGGGCCCCGGCCGCCGGGTCATCGAACCACCACCGCTCCTGTCCTTGACTTTCTGCGCCCAGACCCGACAATTTCAGTCCCATGGACAAGTTTCTTATCCACGGCCCGACCCGGCTTGAGGGGTCGGTTCCGACCGCCACTGCCAAGAACGCGGTACTTCCCATCCTTGCCGCGTGCTTGCTGACCGAGGAACCGTGCGTCATCCGCGAAGTGCCACTGCTCGAAGACGTAAGCACCATGGCCCGACTCCTGCGCTCGATGGGCGTGAAGGTCGAACTACGCAGGCGCACCATGAAGATTGCCGCCGCCGGGAAGATAGAACGGACCGCGACCTACGACATCGTGAGGAAGATGCGGGCGAGTTACTATGTGCTCGGGCCCCTGCTCGGCCGGTTCGGCGACGCGCGGGTCTCGCTGCCCGGCGGCTGCGCCATCGGCCCGCGGCCGGTTGACCTGCACCTTAAGGGCATCGCGGCGCTCGGCGCCGAGGTCAGGCTCGAACACGGCTACATCCACGCCAAGGGCCGGCCCCTGCGCGGCGGAACGATGGTGCTCGAAGGTACGTCCGGCCCGAGCGTCGGCGCCACCGCCAACACGATGATGGCCGCGGCGCTCGCCCGCGGCGAGACCGTCATCGAAGCCGCGGCCTGCGAGCCCGAGGTGATTGACCTCGCCAACTTCCTTATCGCCATGGGCGCGAAGGTTGAGGGCCACGGGACACCGGTCGTCAGAGTCAAGGGAGTGAAGCGACTGCAC